>JAUNGV010000056.1 GCA_030524225.1 Eubacteriales bacterium | reverse complement strand
CCTTTCTTACTAACTGGTTAAATGTTGGCATTCTATTTCACCTCCTTTTTGTGAAACATATTGAACTGTCACTGCCTCTAAAAGGCAAAATACTGCGACAATGCGGCCTGAGGCCACACTGTCACAGTATACGAGTTCACAATTTGATTGTCAATACCCTATTTTCAGAGCGGCCGGCAGCGGGTTCCGGAGCTTCCATTGACTCCCGGTACCTCCCCGCCGGCCTCCTGTTCTTCTGTTCTCAGACGTTTCACTCTTCGTCCTGCGCCGCGGCGCTCACGAGTTCGTCCGCCGTTTCGCTCTCCATCTCCGGCTGTACTTCGATGTCCTCCTGCAGGTCGATCTCTTCCTGCGGCAGATCCGTGTCCGCCTGGCTCTGCGCCGCCTCGTCTGCGGAGGCGTCCGCGCCGAACTCCTCCAGATCAAGAATATCGTCGTCCATATCGATGGTTCCGGCGTACTGATCTGTCGAAAGCCGGGTATTGCGGTAGCGCTTCATACCCGTTCCGGCCGGAATCAGCTTACCGATGATGACGTTCTCCTTCAATCCGATGAGCGGATCGACCTTGCCGTGGATCGCGGCGTCGGTCAGAACCTTCGTCGTCTCCTGGAAGGAAGCTGCCGACAGGAAGGAATTCGTCGCCAGAGCCGCCTTGGTGATGCCGAGGATGACCTGCTTGCCTTCCGCGAGCCGTCCGCCCTCCGCCTCCAGCGCTTCGTTCGCGTCCTCGAAATCGAGAACGTCCACGAGGCTGCCCGGCAGGAAATCGGTATCGCCGTTGTCCTCAATGCGCACCTTCTTGAGCATCTGGCGCACGATCACCTCGATGTGCTTGTCGCAGATATCAACGCCCTGCAGACGGTACACGCGCTGTACCTCGCGCAGCATGTAGTTCTGTACCGCGCGGATTCCCTTGATCTTCAGAAGATCGTGGGGGTTCACGCTTCCTTCCGTCAGCTCGTCGCCGGCCTCAATCACCGTTCCCTCCAGCACCTTGATGCGGGAACCGTAGGGAATCGGATACGCCTTCACCTCGTTCAGCTCGTCGTTCGTCACAACGACCTCGCGGCTCTTCTTGTTGTCCTTGATCGCCACAACGCCGCCGAACTCCGCGATGATCGCAAGTCCCTTCGGCTTGCGGGCCTCGAAAAGCTCCTCGACACGGGGAAGACCCTGTGTGATGTCATCGCCGGCAACGCCGCCGGTGTGGAAGGTTCTCATCGTCAGCTGGGTACCCGGCTCGCCGATGGACTGCGCAGCGATAATTCCTACTGCCTCACCGACCTGCACCACTTCGCCAGTCGCCATGTTCGCGCCGTAGCACTTCGCGCAGATACCAAGGTGGGAACGGCAGGTCAGAATCGTGCGGATCTTTACCTCTTCGATCGCCTCGCCCTTTTCGTTCACGCCCTCGTTCAGGATACGCTTTGCGCGGGTCGGGGTAATCATATGATTCTTCTTAACGAGAATGTTACCGTCCTTGTCGCGGATATCCTCGCAGGAATAGCGGCCGGTGATCCGATCCTGAAGATTCTCGATCGTCTCCTTGCCGTCCATGAACGCCTTGACGCCCATGCCCGGAATCATATCCTTGCCCTCGCAGCAGTCCATCTCGCGGATGATCAGCTCCTGCGAGACGTCTACCATTCGTCTCGTCAGGTATCCGGAGTCCGCGGTACGCAGCGCCGTATCGGACAGACCCTTGCGGGCGCCGTGCGCCGACATGAAGTACTCCAGTACGTCCAGTCCTTCACGGAAGTTCGACTTGATCGGCAGCTCGATCGTACGTCCGGTCGTGTCCGCCATCAGTCCGCGCATACCGGCCAGCTGTTTGATCTGCTGGTTCGATCCACGCGCACCGGAATCCGCCATCATGTAAATATTGTTGTACTTGTCAAGGCTGGTCAGCAAAACGTGAGTCAGCTCGTTATCGATCTCCGTCCAGGTCTCCACGACCGCGCGGTATCTCTCCTCTTCGGTGATCAGACCGCGGCGGAAGTTTCTGCCGATCAGGTCAACGGTCTCCTGTGCTCTCTCCAACAGCTCCTTCTTCTGCGCCGGCACGGTCATGTCGGAAATCGATACCGTCATAGCCGCTCTGGTGGAATATTTGTATCCCATTGCCTTGATCAGATCCAGCACCTCGGCGGTCTTGAACGTGCCGTGGGTGTCGATGATTCTCTGCAGAATCTGCTTCAGGAGCTTCTTGGTGACATGGAAGTCCACCTCGAGCTTCAGGAAATTCTCCGGATCTGTCCGGTCCACATAGCCCAGATCCTGCGGAAGGATCTCGTTGAACAGGAAACGACCCAGCGTCGAATCCACCATGCCGGTGATCTCCTCGCCGTTCTCGTTTACCTTCGTGGTGCGGACGTGAATCTTCGTGTGCAGCGTGCACTCGCCGTTCTCATAGGCGAGAATCGCTTCATTCAGGTTATGGAAGCTCTTGCCCTCGCCGATCGCGCCGTCGCGCTCCTGCGTCAGATAGTAGATGCCGAGTACCATATCCTGAGACGGAACCGCCACCGGACCGCCGTCAGAAGGCTTGAGCAGGTTGTTCGGGGAAAGGAGCAGGAAACGGCACTCCGCCTGCGCTTCCACCGAGAGGGGCAGATGCACTGCCATCTGATCGCCGTCGAAATCGGCGTTGAACGCCGTACAAACCAGCGGATGGAGCTTGATTGCCTTACCCTCTACCAGAATCGGCTCAAACGCCTGAATGCCCAGTCTGTGCAGCGTGGGAGCGCGGTTTAACATAACCGGGTGCTCCTTGATCACATCCTCGAGGATGTCCCACACCTGCGTGTCGAGACGCTCCACCAGCTTCTTCGCGTTCTTGATATTCTGGGAAATGCCGCGCTGCTCGAGTTCCTTCATCACAAAAGGCTTGAACAGCTCAATCGCCATCTCCTTCGGCAGACCGCACTGATAAATCTTGAGTTCCGGTCCGACGACGATAACCGAACGGCCGGAATAGTCGACACGCTTGCCCAGCAGGTTCTGACGGAACCGTCCGGACTTACCCTTTAACATATCAGAGAGAGACTTTAACGCGCGGTTGCCGGGGCCCGTGACCGGACGGCCTCTTCTGCCGTTGTCGATCAGGGAGTCCACCGCCTCCTGCAGCATTCTCTTCTCGTTGCGCACGATAATATCCGGCGCGCCAAGCTCCAGAAGTCTCTTTAACCGGTTGTTTCTGTTGATAATTCTGCGGTACAGATCATTCAGATCGGAGGTCGCAAAACGTCCGCCGTCCAGCTGTACCATCGGGCGCAGATCCGGCGGAATCACCGGAACCGCATCGAGCACCATCCACGCCGGAGAATTGCCGGACTCGCGGAACGCCTCGATAACCTCGAGCCGTTTGATCACGCGCGCCTTTTTCTGTCCGGTCGCGTCCTGCATCTCGGACTGGAGTTCCTCGTGCTCTCTCTCCACATCAATCGCAAGGAGCAGCTCCTTGATCGCCTCCGCGCCCATACCTGCGCGGAACTTGTTGCCCCACTTCTCCCGGGCATCCTGATATTCCCGCTCGGTGAGGATCTGCTTGTATTCCAGATCGGTCTGTCCTTTGTCCAGCACGATATAAGAGGCGAAGTACAATACCTTCTCCAGCACGCGCGGCGACAGATCGAGAATCAGTCCCATCCGGCTGGGAATCCCCTTGAAGTACCAGATATGGGAAACCGGGGCAGCCAGTTCAATGTGTCCCATACGCTCGCGGCGGACGCTCGACTTCGTGACCTCTACGCCGCAGCGGTCGCAGATCACGCCTTTATATCTGATCTTTTTGTACTTTCCGCAGTGGCACTCCCAGTCCTTGGTGGGTCCGAAAATGCGCTCGCAGAACAGACCGTCTTTTTCCGGCTTCAGCGTTCTGTAGTTGATCGTCTCCGGCTTCATGACCTCTCCGTGAGACCACTCTCTGATCTTCTCCGGAGATGCCAGTCCGATCCGGATGGCGTCAAACGTCATCGGCTGATAGCTTTGCTGTTTGGTATTTGCCATTTCAGTCCTCCATATCGATCTCGTCAGCGCCGAAATCCTCGCCGGACGGCTCCTCCGGTTCCTCCGCTTCCACGTCCTTTAAGTCGCCGCTCTCGCCGTCGAACTCCTTGCTCGTGTAGCCGCCCTTCCCCAGCGCCTCGGCATCCGTATCGCCGAAATCACGGAAATTGTTGGCCATCTCGAAGCGGTACTCCGAGTTGTCGTACTCGATATTCTCGGTGATCTCCACCTCGCTGCCGTCCTCCTGCAGCACCTGCACATCGAGGCCGAGAGCCTGCAGCTCCTTGAGAAGCACCTTGAAGGATTCCGGAATGCCTGCCTCCGGCACGTTCTCGCCCTTGATGATCGCCTCGTACGTCTTGACACGGCCGATCACATCGTCGGACTTCACGGTCAGGATTTCCTGCAGGGTGTAAGCCGCGCCGTATGCCTCCAGCGCCCACACTTCCATTTCTCCGAAACGCTGTCCGCCGAACTGCGCTTTACCGCCCAGCGGCTGCTGCGTCACGAGGGAGTAAGGGCCGGTCGAACGCGCGTGGATCTTGTCGTCGACCAGGTGATGGAGCTTTAAGTAGTGCATGTGTCCGATCGTAACCGGTCCGTCAAAGAGCTCGCCGGTCCGGCCGTCACGCAGCCACACCTTACCGTCGCGGTTGAGCGGAACTCCCTTCCAGACCTCTCTGTGATCGCGGTGATCCCAGAGATATTTCATAATATCCGGAGCCACCAGATCCTTGTATTTCGCCTCGAACTCCTCCCAGGAGGAATTGACGTAATCGTTCGCCATCTCGAGAGCGTCCTGAATATCGTCCTCGTTCGCGCCGTCGAATACCGGCGTCGCCACATTAAAGCCCAGTGCCTTCGCCGCCAGAGACAGGTGAATCTCCAGAACCTGTCCGATATTCATACGGGACGGCACGCCCAGAGGATTCAGCACGATGTCGAGCGGACGTCCGTTCGGCAGATACGGCATATCCTCCACCGGAAGAACGCGGGAGACGACACCCTTGTTTCCGTGACGGCCTGCCATCTTATCACCGACCGAAATCTTTCTCTTCTGCGCGATGTAAATGCGCACCGCCTGATTTACGCCCGGCGGCAGCTCGTCGCCATTCTCCCTCGTGAACACCTTCGTGTCCACGATAATACCGTATTCGCCGTGGGGCACCTTCAGGGAGGTGTCTCTGACCTCTCTGGCCTTCTCGCCGAAGATCGCGCGCAGCAGGCGCTCCTCCGCAGTCAGCTCGGTCTCGCCCTTCGGCGTCACCTTTCCGACCAGAATATCGCCGGCACGGACCTCCGCGCCGATGCGGATAATACCGCGGTCGTCCAGATCCTTGAGCGCCTCTTCACCGACACCCGGAACATCTCTCGTGATCTCCTCGGGTCCGAGCTTCGTGTCTCTGGCTTCCGCCTCATACTCCTCAATATGGACAGAGGTGTAGACATCCTCCTCTACCAGACGCTCGCTCAGCAGAACGGCATCCTCGTAGTTGTAGCCTTCCCATGTCATGAATCCGATCAGCGGATTCTTGCCAAGTCCCAGCTCACCGTTGCAGGTGGACGGACCATCCGCGAGCACCTGTCCCTCGACGAAACGCTCGCCGGTCAGCACAATCGGCTTCTGATTGTAGCAGTTGCTCTGGTTGCTGCGTGAAAATTTCGTCAGACGAACCTCTTCGCGCTCGCCGTCGTCGTACTTGAGGCGGATCGTCGTCGCATCGACGAATTCCACCACGCCGTCCTTTCTCGCCACCACGCAGACGCCGGAATCCTTCGCCGCCTTCACTTCCATACCGGTACCGACAGCCGGCGCCTCGGTCGTCAGAAGCGGCACCGCCTGACGCTGCATGTTCGATCCCATCAGAGCGCGGTTCGCGTCATCGTTCTCCAGGAACGGAATCAGAGAGGTCGCCACCGAGAACACCATTCTCGGGGAGACGTCCATGTACTCGAACATCGTCTTGGGATATGCGGAAGTCTCCGTCTGGAAACGTCCGGAGACGTTGTTGTGTACGAAGTGGCCTTCCTCATCGAGCTCCGTGCTTGCCTGCGCGACGTGGTAGTTATCCTCCTCGTCCGCCGTCATATAGACTACCCTGTCCGTAACCCTCGGATTCTCCGGATCCGTGCGGTCCACCCAACGATAGGGCGCTTCCACGAAGCCGTACTCGTTAATTCTCGCATAGCTCGCCAGCGAGTTGATCAGACCGATGTTGGGACCTTCCGGCGTCTCAATCGGGCACATTCTGCCGTAATGCGTATAGTGAACGTCTCGGACCTCGAATCCGGCGCGGTCACGGGAAAGACCGCCGGGACCCAGTGCCGACAGACGTCTCTTGTGCGTCACCTCGGAGAGCGGGTTGTTCTGATCCATGAACTGGGACAGCTGGGAGGATCCGAAGAACTCCTTGACCGCCGCCTGTACCGGTTTGATGTTGATCAGCGCCTGCGGAGAGATCTCCTCGGACGCGTCATGGGTCGTCATGCGCTCTCTGACCACACGCTCCAGTCTGGAGAGACCGATTCTGTACTGATTCTGAAGCAGCTCACCCACCGCGCGGATACGGCGGTTGCCCAGATGGTCGATATCGTCGTCGTTGCCGATGCCGTACTCCAGATGCATATTATAGTTAATGGAAGCCAGAATATCTTCCTTCGTGATGTGCTTCGGAATCAGCTCATGCACGCTCTTTTTGAGCGCGTCAGCCAGAGCCTCCGGCTCCTCGTTGTCCTGATACTTGAGCAGAATCTCACGCAGTGCCGGATAATAAACGTCTTCCGTGATACCCAGTTCTTCCGGATCGCAGTCCACAAAGTGAGTGATGTCCACCATCAGGTTGCTCAGAACCTTGACATTTCTCTCCTCGGTCTGAATCCAGACATACGGGATCGCCGCGTTCTGGATCTGATTCGCCATCTCCTCGGTCACGGTCTCGCCCGCGCTGCCCAGAATATCGCCGTTTGCCTCGTCGACCACATCCTCCGCCAGCACATGATCCTTGATCCTGTTGCGCAGTGCCAGTTTCTTATTAAACTTATAGCGGCCCACCTTCGCCAGATCGTACCGTCTCGGATCGAAGAACATCGCGTTGATCAGGCTGTCCGCACTCTCGACGGAGAGCGGCTCGCCCGGACGAATCTTCTTATATAATTCCAGCAGACCGGACTCGTAATCGTGGGAGGCGTCCTTGGCCAGACTGCCCATGAGCTTGGGTTCGTCGCCGAAGAGTTCCACAATCTCCTCGTTCGTGCCGATTCCGAGCGCACGAACCAGAACCGTCACGGGAACCTTTCTCGTGCGGTCTACGCGGACGTAAAACACATCGTTCGCATCGGTCTCATACTCCAGCCACGCACCGCGGTTGGGGATCACGGTGCAGGAATAGAGCTTCTTGCCGAATTTATCCTTATCAATTCCATAGTAAATGCCGGGGGAACGGACGAGCTGGGAGACGATGACACGCTCCGCTCCGTTGATCACAAACGTGCCGGTCCGGGTCATGAGCGGGAGATCACCCATAAAGATCTCCTGATCCTTGATCTCCTTCTTGTTCTCCCGGTCGTAAAGGCGTACCTTGACCTTGAGCGGCGCCGCATACGTCGCGTCGCGCTCCTTGCATTTCTCGATGGAATACTTCACGTCCTTCTCGCACAGCTCATAGCTGACAAAGGACAGACTCAAATGACCGCTGTAATCCTCGATCGGGGAAATGTCGTCGAACACTTCCTGCAGTCCCTGATCAAGAAACCACTGATAGGAGTTCTTCTGAACTTCAATCAGGTTGGGCATTTCCAGTACTTCCTTCTGGCGTGCAAAACTCATTCGCACATTCTTACCGTCTCCGGTAGAATGTATCCTGTTTTTTTCCATCTAGTTCACCCCGTTTTTCCTTTATGATACAAGCTGCTGTGGTACGGTTAATCCATGATTTTCCCGTGGGCAACCTAAAAAAGAGCATAGTTTCCCAGAGATAGGCGTTTACCATTATACTACAAGGAAAAAATGCAGTCAATTACTTTTTTATGTAACCGTTCAGCCGCACCATTCGTCTGCGCCATTTACAAGACCGCGCTGACGCGCTTTGTGCGTCGCTGAACTGTTGCCTTTTATCGCCGCTGTTCCTGCCGCTCCCTTCCACGCATCGCTTTCGCCAAAAGGAAACGCCGCAAACAGCTTTTCATTCAGTACAAAAGACGGCGGCGCCCATTTGCAGGCTCCACCGTCTTCCCTTCGCGCACCCCAAAAGGATGCGCGTTTCGCTCTGGCAAATTACTTAAGGGTAACCTTTGCGCCCTCAGCCTCAACCTTAGCCTTGATCTCCTCAGCCTCTTCCTTGGAAGCGCCTTCCTTGATCATCTTCGGAGCGGAATCTACGAGATCCTTCGCTTCCTTCAGGCCAAGTCCGGTGATCTCACGGACAACCTTGATAACCTTAACCTTGTTCGCGCCGATCTCGGTCAGCTCAACGTCGAACTCAGTCTTCTCCTCAGCCGCTGCGCCAGCGCCAGCGCCTGCTGCCGCTACAACAACACCTGCTGCTGCGGATACGCCGAACTCCTCCTCGCAAGCCTTTACGAGGTCGTTCAGTTCCATAACGGATAACTCTTTGATCGCATCAATGATTTCTGCGGTGGATAACTTTGCCATTTGATTTACCTCCATTTTTATTGTTTGTGTGGGACGACGTCCTGTGACCCGCCCATGCGGTTTTACTTTCTTTTGCGCATTTTCTGCGCTGTGCTCCTTCATCCTGTGAGGACTGTCAGAGCGCCCTTCTCTCCCGAAGAGCGATTATGCCTCCGGAGCCGCTTCTTCTGCCGCCGGAGCTTCCGCTTCCGCTGCAGGAGCCTCTGCCGCCGCTGCGCCAGCGCCGCCTTTTTCTGCGAGCTGGTTCATTACGCGTGCAAAGTTCGTGATCGGGGACTGGATGCTGCCAAGCAGCTTGGAGAGCAGCTCGTTTCTCGAAGGGATCTTAGCCACTTCCATCAGAGCCGCTGCATCATACAGAGCGCCCTCTACCACGCCGCCCTTGATCTCCAGCTTGTCAGCCGTCTTGGCGAAGTTCACGAGAACTCTCGCCGGAGCCGTCGCATCATCCTTCGATACCGCAAGCGCGCTCGGGCCTTCCAGATACTGCATCAGCTCTTCGTACTGGGTTCCCTTGAACGCCAGATGCATCATGGTGTTCTTGTAAACCTTGTAGGAGACGCCTTCTGCGCGAAGCTGCTTACGAAGCTCCGTATCCTGCGCCACGGTCAGTCCTCTGTGATCCACGAGGACAAGGGACTGCGCGCCGTCGATCTTCTCAGCGATTTCTTTCACGACGGGCTGCTTTAATTCCACTTTTGCCATCTTCTTACCTCCTTATTAGAATGGAGCCGAAAGAGCGAAAGAGAACTTAAAAAGCTCTCCTGCCCAAAGACAGAAGAGCAAAATCATCACATGATCGTAATTCTCTGCTTTTCCCTCGGCAGGCGGTTTCCTCTTACGCCTTGCGGCGCCTGCTGTCTTCGGCTGTCGCTACGGTCTTCCCGTAACCTTGACAAGCCTATCACAAGTGAAGGGGAATGTCAAGATTTTTCTTGCGGCAGAACACCCCTGCGAACAACAATTCAGCCCGCGCCGTTCGCGGCACTGCGCTTTCCGTTGCTTTGCGGTTTCCTTTGCTCGTGCGGTTACCGTTTAAAAAACTCATCCTGTATTTTCATGGCTTCTTTGACTTCTTCTATATGTTCAGCCGTAAACGCGGGGATCGGAACAACGCCGAAACCGCACAGAAAGCCTCTTTCCCCGCTCCGCGTCACACAGGGATAGCCGTGCGTGCCGTCGCATTTTCCGCAGCCGAAGCATTTGGCTTCATATCCCAGCTTATTCCAGTAGGCGAGTCTCTTCTCAATGGCATCCCGGAAAACGCCTCTGTATTCCGGAAGCGCATAAAACTTGATCGCGATACCGCGGCAATCGGGGTTTGCGTTTATTTTCAGTAGGGTTCTTTTTAATCTGGGGCTGCTGAAATCCGCATAGTCTTTCCGGCTTCCCTTCAGTGCAGGCATATACCCCAATGAAATGGCATACTCCGCAATTTCCCGATAGCTTTCCCGGCAGTCCTCCGGCAAAGCCGACAGAATGGTTTGTAACGCGTGTTGCTGTTTTTCGGTCATCTGAAGCTCCATTCCGGAATGTTCTTCGCTTCCCTAATTTAATTGACATAAATTTAATCAGATATTGGCACAGCGAATCACTTTCATTCGTGTCAGAATCAGATTTATTTTACTATACTCCTATGGATCTGACGATGACGATCTATTCGAATGACACCCCGAATTCTTTTAGTATTTATGCTTTCCCCTATTTGGGACATATACCGCATCGTTCTTGGAGAGCAGGTACACGCAATACTGATTCATGCTGATTCCTTCTCTTTTAGAATGTTCTGCCAGAGATTTATGGAGGCTTCGGGGAATTCTCAGTTTAAACTGCCCGGAATACGCTTCCTCACTGGCTGGCTCGGGAATGTCCGCCCCCTCCTCCAACACCGCCTCCAACCACGCTTTTTTAGCGTCGCCGGCGTTTACAATCGCTTTTTCTACTGTTTCTCCGCAGGTAAGACATCCCGGAAGCTCCGGAAACGAGACCACATAACCGCCTTCCTCTCTGTCTTCCACAACCTCCATGCGATAAGGAATTTTTAAATAGTCACTCAATGTTTTCTTCATTCGCCGCCTCACTTTCTACGACCGCCCTCACCATCCCCACATATGCTTTTTTGATCGGCTCATGTTTCGATCGTAATCGGACAGCATCCCGCCTTGCGAAAAGTATAATGACTGCTCCCGCTTCGCGGCGCATGCATCTGATCCCCGTAGCTTTCCAGCACTTTTCTCAACTCATCGAACCGGAGATCCTTTGATAAAGCGCATATTCTCGCCAACAGCTTATCCCATTTTGTCATCATTGCCCCTGTCTGAAATATAGGTGGTGTTACATTTGGTGTCAACTTGTTTTCCAGTCAGGAGAGAATCTTCTATAAAGAAATCTCAATCTTTGGGTTCCCCCTCTCATTCGACTGATCCGCGAATAGTCCCCCTTTCATTCTCACCTGTCCGTTTTCTTCTCCTTTATGCTTGACAAGATAATTTCTAAATGATATTATTTTGATATCAATTAAATATTTCACATTCACAAAGGGGATTTTCCCACATGGAGGTAGATATGACTGAAAAAATATTAAAATCCAAAAGTAATGGCATGCCCGTTCTGATCCTGACCATCGCGCTCTATCTGCTGGCGGCGCTGGAGTCTGTCTTCGTATTCGGCGACATCACCGCGCTGCGCATGGTCGCCTTCGCATGGCTCTGCGTCGGCTGGATTCCGTGGATGGGTCTCAAGGTCTTAAAACCGCAGGAAGCGCTGGTTCTGACGCTCTTCGGCAATTACGTCGGAACCCTCCGGGAACCCGGCTTCTACTTCGTCAATCCTTTCTGCACCGCATTCAATCCGGCGGCGGGGACGAAGCTGAGCCAGAGCGGAGACGTGGACAACGGTCCGAGCAAGGTCATTCTGGCGACGGCGGAGTCAGGCAGCTCCTCTGCATCCCGCAGCGGCGTCCAGACCCAGAACAAGAAGATCTCCCTGAAGATCATGACGCTCAACAACAGCCGGCAGAAGGTCAACGACTGCCTCGGCAATCCCGTCGAGATCGGCATTGCGGTCATGTGGCGCGTCACCGACACGGCCAAAGCGGTATTCAATGTGGACAATTACAAGGAATACCTCTCTCTGCAGTGCGACAGTGCCCTGCGCAACATTGTCCGGATTTATCCCTATGACGTGGCGCCGAACGTGGACACCACCGGGGACGGTCTGGCAGATGAGGGAAGCCTGCGCGGCTCCAGCGAAATCGTCGCGCAGAGAATCCGCGACGAAATCCAGCAGAAAGTGGAGAACGCCGGTATCGAAATCCTTGAAGCGAGAATCACCTATCTGGCGTACGCGCCGGAAATCGCAGCCGTCATGCTGCAGCGTCAGCAGGCTTCGGCCATCATCGACGCCCGCAAGATGATTGTGGACGGAGCGGTCGGCATGGTGGAAATGGCGCTGGAGCGCCTGAACGAGAATCAGGTGGTGACTCTCGATGAAGAGAGAAAGGCGGCTATGGTTTCGAACCTGCTCGTCGTCCTCTGCGGCAACCGGGACGCGCAGCCCATCGTGAATTCGGGAAGCCTGTACTAAGTTCATTCCGATAACGCGGATCCGCCCGGACGCAGTGCAGTGTCTTCTGAAAACAACACTGTGCTGCATCCGGGCGGGTTCTACAAAGAGCACCGCGCGAAAGGAGAGACTTCCCATGGGAGATAACACGAAGAAACAGGTACCGCTCCGGCTCTCTCCGAAGCTGTACGATGCGATCGCCGCATGGGCGGAGGATGATTTCCGCTCCGTCAACGGTCAGATCGAATATCTGCTGACCGAGTGCGTCCGGCAGCGCAAAAAAGATGGAAAATACGTCTCCGACCGGCTGGATGAACCGCCGGAGCTGACAATTTCCTGACTGCCCGCAGCCGCTCACATTCCCTGCTGCCAGAAACAGATTCTTAAAAGCACCTATAACAACAGGCCCTCTTACAGGGCAGCGTCCCCTTATAACGCCACCCCTGCAAGAGGGCTTTTATCTGCCCGCGCAGAATCCGCTCCTGTACTACCCATTCAGCCGCTTCTGCACTTCTTTCGTCACCGTCTTCATACTAAGCAATGTCATTGGCACGAGATACAGGCAGGCGGCGAGCCACGCCGCCTGATCCGTCCAGCAGATCACCGTATAGCCATAGCGGCCGACCAGCAGCAGGCTGACCGCGCTGCGCGCCGCCATCTCCGCCACACCGGAGAAAACAGTCCGGCCCGCAAATCCGATCCCCTGCGTCGCCATGCGGCACACATTCAGAATCCCCAGCAGCCAGAAGAAATATCCCATACACCCCACATACTGCGCGGACGCATCCAGTACCGCCGACGCCTCCGCATCCACGAACAGGAGCGAAAGCGTCCTGCCTCCGAGAATCAGAATCGCCCCCGCCAGCACACCGTAAGCGACGCCGATCAGAAGTCCCTTTTTCAATCCCTCCCACATCCGCTTCGCCTGATTTGCTCCGAGATTCTGACTGCAGAACACGGAAACTGCCGTCGAGAGCGCGTCGAACGGACACAGGAAAAACTGTTTTAATTTCATCCCCGCCGTAAAGCCCGAGACATAGACGCTTCCCAGTCCGTTGTTCGCCGCCTGCATCACCATGCTGCCGATCGCCGTGATCGAATACTGCAGTCCCATCGGTACGCCCATCAGCAGGAGCTTCTTGCAGACATGGCGTTCGAGACGGCACGCTTCTCCCGTCAAGTGCAGCAAGGAAACCCGTTTCCGGATAAAGAGCAGGCAGAGCACACCGCTCGCCGCCTGAGAGGCGACCGTCGCAATCGCCGCCCCACTCACGCCCCAGTCCAGCGTCACGATACAGAACAGATCAAGCGCAATATTCAGCACCGTGGAGAAAGCCAGAAAGAGAAACGGCGTCCTGCTGTCGCCGACCGAGCGAAGCATACTCGCAAGAAAATTGTAGAGAAGCGTCGCGGGGATCCCCATGAAAATAACGAACAGATAGCGGTACGCATCGGCAAAAATATCATCCGGCGTGGAGAGGAGACGCAGAATCTCCGGGCACAGCAGCGCCGTCGCAATCGTCACCACGACGCCGATTCCCGCCGTCAGAACCGCCGCATTGAATAAATAGCGCCGCATTTTTTCCGGCTGCTGCGCACCGAAATAGCGGGAGACCGGAATTCCGAAACCGCAGCAGATTCCGATGCAGAATCCCAGCACCAGAAACTGCACGCTGCTCGACGCGCCGACACTCGCCAGCGCGTCCGCCCCCAGCGTCCGCCCGACAATCGCCGCATCCGCGATGTTATACGTCTGCTGCAGCAGATTCCCTCCCAGAAGAGGCAGCGCGAACTGCAGCATCAGCCGCATCGGATTCCCCTCCGTCATATTCTTTGCCATACTCCTCTCTTCCTTTCCGCATAGACGGTCTTCTCTCCACCGCTTCCGCTTCTGCATCACATTCTTACAGTCCCGGCGGCAAACGCCCCAGTCTGTACTGAACCCTAAAACCTGACTACTATTTTATCACCATTCATGGTATGCTAGGACAGAAATCCGAATAAAACACAGAGAAACGGGGCGGTAAAGCCTGAATCTGCGCCCGGCCGCACAGACGTCACCTGCGCAAAGCCTGTTCCGGCGAGGGAGGAAAGATTGAAAAACAGGCTCGATAGCTTATTTTTCAATCCCGAGATTTGTGCCGGGGCGTCACAAATCTCGATGATGGCAGACGCAACCCGGACAGTTGCGTCGCCCCGTCGCGAGGATCGCTCCGGAATGGAGGTAACGTAACAGGCCCATGCCCGATGGCATGTCCCTGTTACTCGAATTGGTGTAAAGAACACAGCCAATTCGGGGATTGCATCGCAGAAATCGCCTGCGCGATTTCTGTTCGCAGTGCCGCAGACAAGCTGCGGCAGGGAGGTAACTATGGATACCAACGTAAATATGAGAGATGTGAAGAAAAAAGCAGGCGGATTTATTTCCGAATTCAAGGAATTTATTTCCCGCGGCAACGTCATGGATATGGCCGTCGGTATTATCGTGGGCAGCGCCTTCACCTCGATCGTTAATTCTCTCGTCAACGATATCCTGATGCCGCTGATCTCCTTCATTGTCGGAGATCTGGATTTCACCGACTGGAAACTTGTGTTGAAACAGGCCTCCGGCGAGGCCGAGGCGATCACGCTTTCCTACGGCGCGTTCATCCAGCAGATCATCAATTTCCTTCTGATCGCACTCGTGATCTTCGTGATGATCAAAGCGATGAATTCGTTCCGGCGCAAAAAAGAAGAGGCTCCGGCCGAAGCGCCGAAGCCGTCTGAGGAAGTCGTGCTGCTGACACAGATCCGCGATCTTCTGCAGAAATAACGAATCCAGAAATAACGGATTACTGACGTGACCCGGTCGGCACAGCATGCCGTTTGGGTCACGCCGCCGTCTTTCCCGCCCGCTCACAGCTCTGCGTCCTCCCAGCTGCGTCCGGGCGGGAAAATTGTTCTGTCCGCCCGCCGTCTGACGAAAAGCGCGAGAACCCACACTGCCAGCTGGGCAGCCGGAACCGCGATCCAGATTCCCAGCGGGCCAAGACCCGCAAGATTCGGCAGCAGAAGCAGAAGAAGGAAAATAGCGGCCGGTTCCGCGTAGACCAGCAGATACGAGAGCGCGCTCCTCTCCGTCGCGTACAGAAACGCTGTCGTGATCCTGACATAGGAGAGGAAGACGAGCGCCGCCAGATACAGCGGCAGATAGATTCCGACGCTCCGGCTCGTTTCCCGCGAGGCTCCGAACAGAACGCCCACCCCGTCCCGTGCCAGCCAGAATCCCGCCATACAGACAAGCGCAATTCCCAGACTCGTCAGATACGCGTACCTTCTCATCTGCCGCATCGCCGCCAGATCCCCCTCTCCGTAATACCGGCTGATCAGAGGCTGACCTCCGTCGCCCACCCCCTGCAGCAGCAAATAGGTAATCGCCGTGATATACGCGATGCAGCCGTACACGGCGACCGCCTGCTCCCCCTCGGAGACGGCAAGAAACCGGTTCATCAGAATCGTCGTGATCTGCGGGGAAAACGTCAGGCCAAACGGAGCCAGCGCCACCTTCAGGATTCTCGCGCCGTCCGCACACGCCGTCCGCGCGCCCGGAATGTGAAATCCGACTCTTTTTTTCACAAGATAAAATACCGTAGCCGCCATCGTGACCGCCTGCCCGATCACCGTCGCCCATGCGGCTCCGGCCATCCCCTGTCCGAGCCGCCACACAAACAGGTAATCAAGAAAAATATTGGCCGCAAATCCCGCAATCATCGAACACATGGCAAAGGACGCGCCGCCCAGATTCCGGATAAAAGGGACCAGCCCCGTCGCAAAAACCTGAAAGAATGTCCCCAGCGCGATCACTCTGACGTAGGCGGCCGTCAGGCCGTACAGTTCCCCCTGCGCACCGAGCAGCCCCAGCAGCCCCGGAAGAGCGGCCAGCGTCACCAGCGTCAGAAGCGCGCTGACCGCGGCAAGCAGGAGTACCGTATCACAAAAGCACGTCCCGGCCTCTTTCTCCTTCTCCTGCCCCCGGAGTATGGCGAAGCGGATCGCGCCGGAGAGCCCGATCCCGGTTCCCACCGCCTGCATAAACGCGGAAACGGGAAATCCCAGATTGACCGCCGCCAGACCGCTGTCCCCCAGACTGTTGCCCACGAAAAAGCCGTCCACAATCGTATACACCCCGGAAAGGGCAAACGCCATCACGGAGGGCACAACAAACCGGAAAAACATCCCGCACCTACTCATTTCCGCCCGCTCCTCCTTCTCTGAACAGATCCCGGAACCGGGCCAGAGCGTCGTTCATTTCCGTCATTTTATCGAGTCCCATCTGCTCCATGACATAGAGTTCCCTCGCATGCAGCTTTGTCATAATCCGCCCGGCAAACTCTCTGCCGCTGTCCGTCAGCAGAATCTGCTTGTTTCTCTTATCGGACGCCGCCGGCGTCAGCTCCAGATACCCCTTTTCCTCAAATTCTTTCAGAGCCGCACTGACCGTCTGCTTGGGAATGAGCCAGTTCCTGCTGATCTGTTTCTGCGTGCATCCTTCCTCTTCCCAGAGCGCGTACACAATCAGCAGAGTACTCAGCGAGAGCCCCTGCTCCTTCGCCCACTCCTCATACATGGTATTACTCTCCCTCCAGAGCGTATAATAGCGCCGCAGCTCCCGTGCCATCTGATCTCTTCTGTTCTCCATCCTCTCTCCTGTCCTCTGTCCATAAAATTTGCCCATAAAAATAGTCCATACACAGACCAATGTATAATAGTCTATGTATGGACTAATGTCAACTCCCCATCACTCGTTCCAGCACCGTTTCATGGGCGCGCACCTCAAACGCATCCGGCAGCGGTTCCAGCGACGCCGATCCGTATTTCCTCGTCAGCGCGCTCTCCAGAATCACATCGCACAAAAGCGGATTCTTCGGCAGAATCGGACCGTGGCTGTAGGACCCGAATACATTCTTATAGCGCACGCCCTCTGTCTGATCCTCCCCGTTGTTCCCGTACCCTTTCATGACAGTGCCCAGCGGCAGAACGCCCTGGCCCAGATACGTCTTGCCGCTGTGGTTCTCGAAGCCCACCACGACGCTGCCGCCGCTCTCTTCGCCGAGGCGGAACGCGTAATTTCCGATCATCCTCTCCCTGGCCCCAACCGTATACAGATCCACCGCACCAAGGAACTCGCACTTTACGCCGTCCGCCGTCTGATAATAATGACCGAGCATCTGGTAGCCGCCGCAGATACACAGAAACGTCCTGCCGTCCTCAATCGCCGCGCGGATCTCCGCTCCCTTGCCCGCCCTTAAATCTCCCAGCAGCACCTCCTGCTCAAAGTCCTGCCCGCCTCCGATAAAAAAGAGATCGAACTGCGACAGATCCGCCTTCTCACCGATTTTCAGGGAAGTCACCTCACAGGGAATCCCCCTCCATTCCAGCCTCTTCTGCAGGCAGAGAATATTCCCCCGGTCTCCGTATAAATTCAGCACTTCCGGATACAAATGACAAATTTTTAATTCCATAGCAACTCCTGTCTCCTGCCGACCGCAGCCCGCCGCTCCCACATCAGGGCAGACTTTCTCTTTCCGAAGCAGTTTTCCATTCTCCGAAGCAGTTCCGCATTCTCCGAAGCAGCTCCGCTGCTTCGAGGCGCTTTGGTTCCCCACAAAGCGGATTAGCCCCTCCAGAACTCCTTCTTGCCGCAGGCTTCTCCCAGCACCTGCCGCAGCGCCAGCATCGACGTGTAGTTCGGCAGGATAAAGACCGGCGTACTGCTCTCCCGCATCCGCGCAACCAGTTTGCTGTAATCCTTCTCCATGCAGATCTGCTCCTGCTGCGCCCCCGCGTATTTGAGCCGCAGCTGCATATCCTCCGCGCGGTCGCCCGCCACATAAATCCGTGCCAGACCGTCCTTTTCGCAGATCTGCTCGTAGTCCGCATCCCAGATCCACGAAATGTCGTGCCCGTCCGCTGTCCGGTCATTCAGACAGAAGACGGCAGTAAACGGCTCCTCCAGCTCTGCCAGATAGGCCAGAGCCTGATTGCATCCCGCCGGATTTTTGACCAGAATCATCTGTACCGCCACCCCGTTCAGATCAAAGGTCTCCATCCGTCCGAAACAGCTGTGCACCTCGCGCAGCGCTCCCAGAATATCTCCCTCCGCCAGGCCGAACACACGGCAGGCTGCCATCGAGGCAGCCGCATTGTAGATATTATAAACCGCGGGCAGACCGATCACAGATTCTATCTCCCTGACCGCCGGTTTCGTATCGGCACCGGTTTCCTCACGCGCAGCCATTTGCCCTGCTGACTCCGTGAGCGCCATCCGCACCGTACTTCCCTGCGGAGACATCCTGACGATCTGTGTCACCGCCACCTCCGGTTCCGGACGGCAGTACCCGCAGTCCGGACAGTAAAATCCTCCCAGATGCGCATAGGTATGGTAGTGATAGCGGTACACCGCTCCGCATCGGATACAGTGGCGCGCATCAGAAACTGTCCGCTCGCTCTGATCGCCGGTCGCGACATCCAGTCCGTAGTACGTCACAGGATTCGGTACATCCTGCGCCAGCGAAGCGGTCAGCGAGCAGTCCGCATTCAGGCACAGAACGCTCTCCGGCGTCAGCCTGATCCCCGTCCGGATCGCATCGAGCGTGTGCATCACCTCTCCGTACCGGTCGAGCTGATCGCGGAACAGATTCGTCACCACGATCACCTTCGGCCTGATCAGGGGCACCACCTGTTTCAGCGCACCCTCGTCGCACTCAATCACCGCATAGCGCGTCTTCGGCTTCCCCAGCCACGTCGCGTTCGCGGTGATCTCCGCTGTCACGCCGGAGAGAAGATTCGCCCCCGACTTATTCGCCAGGCACTTCCGGCCGCTCCTGACAAAAGCATTCTCGATCATCCGGGAGGTCGTCGTCTTGCCATTCGTCCCCGTAACCACCACAATTTCCATACCGGCCGAGGTCGTCTCCAGCACATTCCGCGCAAACAGCATCGCCGCCTTGCCCGGCAGCGCCGTTCCGCCCCGGCGTGCGAGACGCAGCGCGCCCCGCGTCGCCTTGCAGGCCGCAACGGCCAGAATCGTCTGTATCAGTAAAGGTTTCCTCTGCGGCATGTTTCGTCGCCTCCGTCGTTCTGTGTCATTCTCTGTCGTTCTGCGTTACTCTGTTCCGCATTTTCCATCCTGCCTCCGGAAAGTTCCGTTTCTCTTCCCGCTGCTGTTTTATTTAACCACAATCCGCCGGTTTGAACAAGTCCGCCATGCCGCAGCAAACCACAATCGGCTCTCTCAAACTTTCATCATGAAGTCCTCTCCTTTTCTATTTGTCTTTATTCTATCTTCTGTC
>JAUNGV010000055.1:15699-20008 GCA_030524225.1 Eubacteriales bacterium | reverse complement strand
CTTTCGCTTATCCTCTCATCCCGTCTTCCTTACCCTGAAGGCTGAACTGTTACAACAGTTCAGACCGCTCCATTCGCAATGCCACGCGAAAATAAACGCGAGCGACACGATCCGCATACAATCCGCGCACATCGCATACGTCTCATCCAAGAGCGAGAAAATCCGGTCAGCGGCTCGGTTACCGCTTCGAAACACTATGGACAATGACACAAAAAACAGACCGTGAAACGGGCTGCTGACAACATTACGTCAAATCTAAATTATCGATTTAGATTTGCCAGAATTATGTTGACAAGCAAAAAAAAACGGTCATAATAAAATTATAATTTAGATTTGCCAAATATTTTTATTGAAATTGACTATACTGAAATTGAGAGGGAGAGAGCATCATGGCATATATTAAACGGGCAGCGGAAGATACGATTGCGCGGCTCTCTGAAATGTTTCCTGTGCTGTTAGTGACTGGTCCCAGGCAGGTGGGAAAAACAACTCTTCTGCAAAAGCTCGCAGAGGCGCAGAGAAGCAAGGGACTGGCGCGGAAATATGTAACTTTGGATGATCCCGATGCGAGGTATTTGGCAAAACAGGATCCTGCGTTATTTTTGCAGAGATATTCTCCTCCGGTGCTGATTGACGAGATTCAATACGCAACAGAATTGCTGCCTTATATTAAAATGAGCGTGGACCGTTCCAAGAAAAAAGGCGACTTCTGGATCACGGGATCGCAGATTTTCCACCTTATGAATAACGTCAGTGAAAGTCTGGCCGGACGGGTCGGCATTGTGAATTTATTAGGATTGTCCGATGCGGAGATTTACCAAGAGCCTAGTGAACCGTTCCAGACGGCTCCAGCTCACTTAATGAACCGTTTGCCGGTGAGAACTCCCCATGATTTAAATGAAATCTACAACAGAATTTTCAAAGGCTCCATGCCGGAACTGTATGCGGATGAAACGATCGATTGGGAGACATATTACCGTTCCTATGTAGATACGTACCTGCAACGCGACATTCGCAATCTTGCACAGGTAGCTGATGAAATGCAGTTTTACAATTTTATGACGATTGTTGCCGCCCATACTTCAAAGCCTGTAATCTATGAGGAGCTGGCAAACATGGCTGGAGTTTCGTCGCCAACGGCAAAGAAATGGCTCTCTATTTTGGTGTCCTCCCATATCATCGCTTTGGTGCAGCCTTATCATAACAACGCGCTGAAACGTGTTGTCAAAATGCCGCTTCTTCATTTTTTGGATACCGGTTTAGCCGCTTACCTCTTAAAATGGGGCAATCCCGAAGCACTGGAGAAGGGAGCCATGTCCGGCGCCTTCTTTGAAAGCTATGTGTTTTCAGAAATCTATAAGAGCTATTTGAACGCGGGGAAAGAACCCCCGATTTACTATTACAGGGACAGGGACCAAAAAGAAATTGATTTGCTGCTTTACCAAAATGGTGTGCTTTCTCCGATTGAGATCAAGAAAGCGGCATCTCCCGGAAAGACCGCGATCAAAAATTTCGATGTTTTACAGCCTGTGACCCAGCCGGAAGCCTTTGGCGGTCTGGAGTCTCTAAAAGTAGAAATCGGAACGGGAAGCGTGGTCTGCATGGCAAACGACTTACTGCCTGTAAATGAAAAGAACTGGTATGTGCCGGTTTGGTTAATTTAATGATCTGACTATGGAAAACGAGGACGTAACCGCCCTCGTTTTTCTTGCTGCAACTGGCAACTTCTCTATGATTGGTTCAGAGTCTGCCTTTATTCTTCCATTTTCCGGTAAATCCCGCAGAGAATCTGCGCGCACTGCTCCAGCCCCAGCGCGCCGCTGTCCAGACAGATATGATAATTGTGCGGATCTCCCCATGTCATATCCGTGTGCGCGCTGTAAAATGCGCTCCGGCGTTTATCCTTATCCAACAGGCGTTTTTCCGGCATTTCCGCCCCCGCTTCTCCGTACACGGCGACGATGCGCCGCGCCCGCTTCTCCCTGTCAGCGTAGATGAACGCCCGCAGGCAGTCCGCCCTCTCCCGCAGAATGTAATCCGCGCACCGCCCCACGATCACACAGTTCTCTTTCTGCGCCAGCTCCAGAATCACCTTCCGCTGCATCTGCCACAGATAGTCCTCCGCCGTCATCGGGCTGTATCCTCCCATTCCCGACAGACTTCTCGCAATCAGACTGTTCAGACTCGCGCTCTCTCCCTTTTCCTCGACGTATTCCTTCGCAAATCCACTCTCCTGTGCAATCCTTACGAGCAGCTCATGGTCATAGACGGGAATTCCCAGTTCCTTCCCCACCATGCCCGCAATCGTTCTTCCGCCGCTGCCAAATTCTCTACCTATCGTAATCACTCTGTTCATTCCCTGTCTCCCAGCTCTGCCTGTTCCCACGCTGTTCTTTCTTCCGGAACAGCGTGACGTTTCAATTTACATTTGTCAGCTATCACTAAATTTTGCTTCTGCACCTGTCAGCGCGTGTCCGCCATTGCTCCGATCTTTTTCTTCACCGCGCGACGGTACATCCACACCGTGCACAGGAGGGTGAGCGCCTCTCCGATCAGGAACGTCCACCACACGATCGACGCATTCTCTGCCCCCCTCACCTGCCTGACCAGAATCCATGCCACCGGCAGAATGAACACGACCTGACGGCCCAGCGAGATCAGCAGCGACTCGATTCCGCACTCAATCGCCTGAAAAACGCCCTGAAACGCGATGCAGAGCCCCGCAAAAATAAACGCGAGCGACACGATCCTCATGCAGTCCACACACATCGCGTATGTCACATCCGAGAGCGAGAAGAATCCGGTCAGCGGTTCGGCAATCACCTCGATCAGCACGAGCCCTATGACCATCAGCACCGCAGTAAAGAGCAGACCGTCCCGGATTCCCTCCCTGACGCGCGCTTTATTCCGCATTCCGAAATTAAAGGATACAATCGGCGTAATCGCATCCCGCATTCCCACCGCCGCAAAAATGATAAGCTGCTGAATCTTGCAGTAGAGACCATACACCGTCACGGCGTTCTCTCCTACCTGCGGCATCTGTCCCAGAATGATGTTCAGCCCGTACGTCATCACCGTGAGCAGCGCCTGCGAGAGAATCGCGGGCAGTCCGATCGCGTAGATCTCTCCGATGATCTCCCGCTGCGGACGCAGATAGCGGGGACTCTTGTCGATCTCGACATTCAGTTTATAGTGGAAGAAAAAGACGAGGACTGCCGAGACGATCTGTCCGATCACCGTCGCGTACGCCGCGCCGCGCACCCCCAGTTCCGGGCATCCGAGCCAGCCGTAAATCATAATCGGGTCGAGCACAATGTTCACCACCGCACCGGCAATCTGTGCGATTGTGGAATAGAGGGATCTCCCTGTCGCCTGCAGCATTTTTTCATAGATCGAGAAAAAGACGATGCCGAAAGAAATACAGCAGCAGATCTGCAGATAATCAATCGCCATCAGCAGCACCGTCTCGCTGATCGCCCCGCCAGCGCTCTGGGAATTGACATACGCCGGCACTCCCGTCAGTCCGAATACGAGGAAAATGATAAAAATCACAATTCCCAGAAAAGTCGCGTTTCCGGCCACCTGATTGACCTTGCCGCGGTTGCCCTGTCCCATGGATTTGGAAAGCAGGGCGTTCGTCCCGACGCCCGTCCCGATCGCGGCGGCGACCATCAGCAGCTGAATCGGAAAGGCCAGACCGAGCGCCGTCAGCGCCTCCTCCCCTGCCTCTCTCATATTCGACAGATACGCGCTGTCCACAATATTATAGACCGCCTGCAGCATCATCGAGAGCACGATCGGCAGCCCCACCCTGATCATCAGGGATCCCACCGGCTCCGTGCCCATTCTGCTGCCCGTTTTCGTTTCACTGTTCATTTCCCTTCTCCTTCCTCAAACATTTCCTTGCCGCGGCACCCTCAGAGGAACCCGGAAGTTGCGCATAGAGGAATCCTCGCAGAGTGTTTTTATGTCTCAGGACGCAGTAATGTGAAAATTTCACACCTGAACTTTGTTCCGGAGTGTCACAAAGTTCGTCTATGACCGACGCGAATTTTAAATTTGAGTCACTCGTCACACAAAGTGCTCCGGAATAAAGATTCTTATGACATAAAAAAATGAGCAGCAAGACTGGATTTACGCAGTTCTGCTACTCATCATGTCTTTATTTTATACTCTTTTACTGTGTTTCCCGCAAAGGAAATTCTGCACAAATTTAAACGGAAACTCTGCGCATTCTGCACAAACGCCTACCCTCTCACCTGCCCGTCGCCCGTAATCTCGTACTTATAAGAAGTCAGCTCCCGCAGTC
>JAUNGV010000055.1:0-15689 GCA_030524225.1 Eubacteriales bacterium | reverse complement strand
GCAAAGGAAATTCTGCACAAATTTAAACGGAAACTCTGCGCATTCTGCACAAACAATCGCTCTCTGCGGATCCATAACCGCAATTGATCGGTTCCGCTGCGGTCAGAGATCCGCGCAGGCCTCTACCCTCTCACCTGCCCGTTTCCCGTAATCTCGTACTTATAAGAAGTCAGCTCCCGCAGTCCCATCGGGCCGCGCGCGTGGAGCTTCTGCGTGCTGATGCCGATCTCCGCACCGAAACCAAACTCAAAGCCATCGGTGAAGCGGGTCGAGGCGTTCACATAGACGCAGGCGGAATCCACCTCCTGCAGGAATTTCTGTGCGCTCTCCTGATTCCGCGTCACAATGCAGTCGGAGTGTCCCGTATTGTAGCGGTTGATGTGGGCGATCGCCTCCTCCAGCGAGGAAACCGTCTTGACCGACAGAATGTAGTCCAGATACTCCGTCCCGAAATCCTCCTGCGTCGCCGCCAGTGACAGCGGCAGATACGGGCGGGAGGCCTCGTCGGCCCGCAGCTCCACATGGCGCTCCTCCATCGCCGCCGCCAGAAGCGGCAGGAAGCTCTCCTTCACCGCCTCGTGCACGACGAGGGATTCCGCCGCATTGCAGACGCCGATCCGCTGCGTCTTGGCATTCGTCACGATCGCCACCGCCATCTCCGGATCAGCATCCTTGTCCACATAGATGTGGCAGTTGCCCGTCCCCGTCTCGATCACCGGCACCTGACTCTGCGTGACGACCGCCCGGATCAGTCCTGCGCCGCCCCTTGGAATCAGCACATCGATATAGTCCCGCATCTGCATGAATTCCTGCGTCGCGCTGCGCTGCGCCGTAGCAATCAGCTGTACAGCATCCTCATTCTGTCCACACTCCCGGAGTGCGCGCCGCAACAGCGCCGTGATCGCCTGATTCGACTGGAGCGCATCACTTCCGCCCTTTAAAACGACGGCGTTTCCTGCTTTGAAGCAGAGCGCAAACGCATCCGCCGTGACGTTCGGCCGCGATTCGTAGATCATGCCGATCACGCCGAGCGGCACCCGCACCTTCCGGATCTGCAGCCCGTTCGGCCTCTCAAAGGATTCCAGAATCTCCCCGACGGGATCAGGAAGCTGCGCCACCTGCCGCAGTCCTTCCGCCATCTGTCCGATCCGCTCCTTGGTCAGCGTTAGGCGATCCACCAGCCCTTCCTTCATTCCGCCCGCAACCGCCTGCTTCACGTCCTCCTGGTTGGCTCTCAGAATCGTCTCTGCCTGTTCCACCAGCAGATCCGCCGCCGCGCAGAGCACCTCGTTCTTCTGCTGCGCCGTCAGCCGCTGCACATCGTACCGGGCCGCTGCCGTCGCTCTGCAAATCTCCTCCACCGACTGTCTCTGTGTTGTTTCCTCTCTATGATCCATCGCCGTTTCCTTTCTGCTCCCGCACTCCGGCAGATCTTTCCCCGCCGCCTCTGTTCCTTCTTTTCCTTCCTTGATTGTACACACTGGCGGGGCTCCCTGCAAGCGGGGTTTCAGACAGATCGAAGATACGATGTGATCCCCGGAGAAGGCGGCTATAACGCAAATACCTCTCCCGGTGTGATGCCATTTTCATTAAAACTGTCCACACAGATATAATAGTCTCTGCCTTTCATCAGGGTAGACAGCACTACCTCACTGGCGTCGTAGACCAGCCAGCTGTGATACAGCTTATCCGGGGCGATTCCATAGCGGACGTTGCAGCCCTGCGCGCCCGGAACCGGCTTCCAGCAGATCCGGGCATCCAGATCCCCTGTGCGCTCGCCGCCAGCCTTCGCCTGCTCAGGCTTTGCCCCTTCACCGTTTCCGAACACCCGCAGTCCGCTGATGCGCAGCGTCTGACCATACGGCAGTTCTCCTCCTGTGACGCGGACATACCGCGCGCACACCCCCTCCGGATATTCATAATAGCCATTGGAGCACTCCCGGCTCACCGCTTCCAGCTGCTGCCAGTTCTCTCCATCCGCGCTGATCTCCAGCGTGTAGTGGGAGATCCGGGGCTCCAGCTCGATATGACGCGTGCGGCGGACATCGCCGTAACACTCCGGCGAAAATTCCACTGCCAGTCCTTCATCTGCCAGATTTACCTGAATAGCCCGCACGTCGCTTTCCTTTTCCAGATCCACACTCAGCCACTGCCCGGGAGCCGCCTGTCCCGCACTCCACCATGTGCGGATATTTTCATCCACTGCCAGAGCCGTATCACTGCCCTGTGCCGTGGAGGAGGCAGCGGTCGGCTTTCTGTAGCTGAGCAGCATCCATTCCGGCAGCTGATCCCTCGCGTCAAACGCGCCCTGCGGTACTTTGTGGGGATAATCGGCAAAATTCTGGTTACAGTACAGAATACCGTCCTCATCAAATCCGGCGGGAAACAGTCCCACCCGGCGCTCCATATCATGATTGACACTGATGCGCATGGTTGCCGCATGCCAGTAATTTCCGTACCGGTCGGCAATGGTGCTGCCATGGCCTGCCCCTGCGGCAAAACCTCCCGGCTTGGAAGAAAAAGGATTGCCCGTCTGCAGCACAAACGGTCCCAGCGGCTGATCCGAGACATAAACGCCGTCTCCATACGTATTAAATTCCGTTCCCGGGCAGGCATACTGCAGATAATACCGTCCCTTGTATTTCGTCATGAAAGCGCCTTCCACATAAGGCCGTCCGATGGAAAGAAACATTTTCGTCAGCGCATCCGCGCTGTAATGCCCCCGCGCCGCCATCTCCTCCGGAATTTCTATCCGCTGTGTGACGGGATTAAACAGATGCTTCAAATGCTGGTAAACAGCGCTGTGCTCCCCGTTCGACACGCCGTTTTCTCCAAACCGCTCATAGCCGAGTTCTGTTTCACGTCCGAAAATCAGCTCTCTCTTTTCTCCAACGGGAAGAAGGGTCTCTGCATCCAGCTCCACGCCGTAAATGGGATCTGTATTCGTGCATCCCCAGTATAAATAGATGCGTCCATCGTCATCGCAGAACAGATCCGGATCCCAGAATGCAAACGGAGCGGCCACCTCTTGAAACTCTTCTCTCAGAGGGTCCGCCGTCCGCAGAATCGGACACGCCTCGTCCCTGCGGCTCGCGCAAAAATAGAGATAGTCGCCGATCGCCCGGACATCCGGCGCGTAATCATAGATCATCAGCCCCGGATCCGCATGAAACTCCCAGTCAAGCAGATCACTGCTGTACCAGAACCCGGCCGACATGGAAACAAACAGATAATACGTTCCCTTGAACAACACCAAGGTCGGATCAGCCCCCTCCCGGAAGCCGCAGATGCGTTCTCCCTCTTTCATATGCTGATACCGGTACCCAAGATCCAATGGATTGCAATAAGTGGTTTTCCTCTTCATAGTGACCTCCCTGTCGGAATGTTTTCTGCCCGGACTCTCAGGAATCTTCTCTGTAACATTCATTTGTTTTCCCTGATTCCCCTTTTATTATAATTCTGATCCCGAGATCGGATAGAAATAAATTCGCGTTAGAGATAAGAAATTCGCTTTTTGTCACTGTTTGCCCATCTCTTCCACAAACGGGCGCTCTCACACCGTCTCACAATCGCCCTTGTCCGGACACCCTGCACTATGATCCGTAGATTCAAAGAGTGCCTCCCCTCTCCTCATCACTCAGCGATCCGTGGCACTCCTTCCCACCATCCCCTCCGGCGTCACGATCACATCAGGCCGGATGTCGTGCGCCTCGGCGGGAATCTCCTCCACCAGCTGCTCGCAGTAGGCGAGAGCCGCCGTCACCCGCTTCGGGAAACGCAGCAGGAAGCGGTCGTAATAGCCGCCCGCATAGCCGATCCGGTTCCGCTGCCGGTCAAACGCGGTGCCGGGCATCACGACGAGAACATCCTGCGCCTCTCCCTCCCGCTCATGGCGCGCATAGGGGAAAAGCCGCGCCGGATCCGGCTGCGGCTCCGGTATACCCATCGGGGAAGGGATCAGCTCCGCCGGGGAGGTAATCCGGTAGAATTCCATCTTTCCTTCCGCCATCACCCGGGGCGCGTAGACCTCCTTGCCATCCGTCAGTGCCGCCTCCAGAATGGCCTCCGTCTCCACCTCGCTCCGGTAACTGATGTACAGAAACAGCATTCCGGCCCGCTGGTACTGCGGAGAGTCGAGAAGACGCTTGGCAATCAATTCACTATATTCATGACGAAGCGGCACCGGGATGCTGTCCCGCCGCCGCATAGCTTCTCGCCGGATTTCCTGCTTCGTCTGCTGCATCGATGATTTCTGAAACGACTCTGCCATTGCTTTCTCCATCCTTCACCATACTGCAGGTTGTCTGCGGCTCCGCAGGCAGAAATCCACACAATCATTTTCCGCTCTGCACTCATCGAAGCGTACGCGCTTCGCGTGCTTGGGAAAGGCCATCTGGCATTTCCAAACACATACCCTCCAACCGCAGCTCTGCTGTGGTTCAATGAGCAGAACACTTAATAATCCAGTTCCTCGATATATTCCTGCAGGTCAAAATACTCCGCCCGATTCTGGCGGAAGAGCGTTCCCACATTTTTCCCCACCATAATATCGTGGAGAATCGCCATATTCCGGCTATTTACGATAATCATATCGCAGCCGCTGGCCGTCGCGATCCTCGCCGCGCTCAGCTTCGTGCTCATCCCGCCCGTCCCGCTGCTGCTGCCGGTCGAAGACTTGCCCATCTCCATCATCGTCTCGGAGAGCTGCGGCACATATTCGATAAAGCGCGCGTCCTCATTCGTTCTCGGATCGTCCGTGAAAAGACCGTCCACATCCGAGAGCAGAATCAGAAGATCCGCCTGCATCAGGGACGCCACCATGGCCGAGAGCGTGTCGTTGTCTCCCACCTTGTACTCGTACGTCGCGACCGAATCGTTCTCATTCACGATCGGAATCACGTTCAGCTTCAGAAGCTCCGTAAACGTATTATGCAGGTTGTACTTGCTCAGATTGTTCGTCACGGTATTCTTCGTCATCAGAACCTGTCCGGTCAGCTGATTGTAATCGTCAAAGCACTTCTGGTAAATCATCATCAGACGCGCCTGCCCGATCGAAGCGCACGCCTGCTTGACTGCAATCGGACTGTCGTCTTTGACCAGCTCCGCCCCCGCGTGCACGACCTCTCTGCCGACTGCCGTTGCGCCAGAGCTGACGAGAATCACCTCTTTGCCCTTATTTTTGATATTGGAGAGCTCCCGCGCCAGACGATCGATCTTGTGATAATTGACGCGTCCCGTCTCCGGATGCAGGAGCGAGGAGGAACCGACCTTCACGACGATCCTCTTCCTGTCCTTCAGGCTCTCGCGATACCGCAGCCCTTCTTCCTGTAATTTCTTCTCTTCTTTACTCATCTGCTGTGCCCACTGCACTTTCTGCTCATTCGCCATCTTTTCTCCATCCCGGAGCGCTCTGCGCGACGCGGCGGCGCAGTTCTCCTCTTTGCGCCTGCCATCCCGGAACTTGTGACGCTCCGGTACAAGTCCCGGCGCGCCCAAGAAGCCATCAGGCTTCTTAGGCCGCTCTTCTCCATTTCGGAGCGCTCTGCGCGCTCTGTATTCTCTGCGCACCGCCTCGGCCACCTTCATCCCGTCCATCGCGGCGGACATGATGCCGCCCGCGTAGCCCGCTCCCTCTCCGCAGGGATAAAGGCCTCCGATCTGCGACTGGAAATTCTCCCCACGCAGAATCCGGACCGGAGAGGAGGTCCGGCTCTCGAGGCCGATCACGTACGCCTCTTCCCCGGCAAATCCCTGAATCTGCCTCTCAAACCGCTGCATCCCATCGATAAAGTCTCCCGTCAGCCCGGGCGGCAGCAGCGTGTGGAGCGGTGCGTACGCCCACTCTCCCTTAATACAGGGATCGGCGGCAAACGCCGGGCCGGGCTCACTCTGTCCGCCCCGGCACCCGTCTTGTCTGCCTCCGCTGCTCTCCCTCTGAGTCTTGTCCGTCTGCTCTGCAAACGCCAGATACGGCTCCACCGGCACTTTTCCGTCCGCCAGCGCATAGGCGCGCCGCTCCAGCCACCTCTGGAATTCCATGCCCTTGAGCGGATGACCGGCAGGCAGCGGTCCACCCGCGGCTGCATCCGCGGCGTTCCTGCTCCCGGTCTCCGTTCCGCAGACAGCCTCTGGCAGCTCGAAATCCGCCGCCGAGACTGTCATCACGATCGCACTGTTGGCTCTGGCGCTGCCGCGGCCGTGATAGCTCATTCCATTGACCGCCAGCATCCCCGGCTCCGAGGAAGCATTGACCACATAGCCCCCCGGACACATACAGAATGAATAAACCCCGCGCCCGCTCTGTGCCCTCGCCGTCAGCTTATACGGCGCCGCCGACAGCCCCTTGCCGCGCAGCACCTCCGGAGACGAAATCCCGTACTGGCTCTCGTCGATCAGGGACTGCGGATGAGAGACGCGAAAGCCGACCGCAAAATCCTTCTGCGCCATCGGAACCTGTTCCCGGTACAGCTCCTCAAACGTATCCCTCGCGCTGTGCCCCGGCGCAAGGATCACGACATCGGCAGAAAGCGTGCCGCTCTCCCGTTCTTCTCCGCTCTCATTCCCGGCAGTCCAGCGCACGCCGTTCACTTTTCCATTCTCCATGCACAGCCCCGTGCACTGCGTCCGGAAACGGAACTCGCCTCCCATCGCGATAATTCTCTCGCGCATCGTCACAATCACGCCCCGCAGAAGATCCGTTCCGATATGCGGCTTGCTCTCATACAGGATATCCTCCGGTGCGCCACACTCGATGAAGAGACGAAGCGCCGCCTCCGCGCGTCCCGCCTTGTCCCCGACAAGCGTGTTAAGCTTTCCGTCAGAAAATGTCCCCGCGCCGCCCTCGCCGAACTGCACGTTCGTCTCCGGATCCAGAGCGCCGCCTGCAAAAAACGCCTCCACCGCCTCCGTTCTCTCCTCCATGCGCGCCCCGCGCTCCAGCACAATCGGACGGTATCCCGCCTGCGCCAGATAATACGCGCAGAACAGCCCCGCCGGTCCCGCACCGACGATCACGGGACGGTGTGCCATTTCCCGTTCCCCCTCCTCCGGGAAAACATAGTACGCCGGCGTATAAGGGGAGACGTTCGGAATCCGCCGCATCAGGAGCTTCCTCTCCGTCTCTCCCGGCAGCGAAAGCGCCACCGAATAGATTTCGTAGAGAAGCGGCTTTTTGCGCGCGTCGATGGATTTTTTCAGGATCGTATAGCGCAGTCTGTCTTTGGCTCCGAGGCGGAGCAGACTCCGGATTTTGTGCTCCAGCGCCGCCCTGCCCCGCCCGCATTCTATTTTAACCTGTGTCAGTTTTATCATACTTTCCCTCATTCGGAGCGTGCTTTACTCTGTAATTTCCCTCTCCGCACTCTCTCCTGCTATCCGACAGCCGCCGGTTTCTCTGCCGTCTCTTTCCGGGATATCTTCCGGGCTTCACGGCGTATCGTTTTCTGCCCTGCGAGACGCGTTTGTTCCTCACGCCGTTCCGCTTTCTATCCTATAAGACGCGCCCGGCAGCCGTTCCCGCCAGATACCCGCCCGCAAATGCCCACTGCAGGTTGTAGCCGCCGCAGATTCCGTCCACGTCAAGCAGCTCTCCCACCAGATACAGTCCCGGCTGTCTGCGCGACTGAAAACCATCGTCCGTCTCTGTGAGCGACACACCCCCGGCTGTCGTCTGCGCCTTGTCAAACGGATTGACGCCTGTCACCGGCACGCTTTTGGCCCGCATATCGTCCAGCACCGCCTCCAGCTTCTCCCTCGAAAGCTTCCCGCTCTTGTTCTCCGCGCACAGACCGCGCCCCGCCAGCAGATAATCGAGGAGCTTCCGGTTCACCAGCCCGAGAAAAATCGTATCCAGCGTCTCATTCCTCTCTCTTCGCGCCAGCCTTCTTCCCTTCTCCGCTTCCCACTGCACCTCAGTCAGTTCCGGAAGAAAATCAAGGCGCACAGTAAGACACTCCGCCTCTGATCGTGCCGTCTCACATCCTGCCCGGACTATCTGACCCGTCCGCGCCGTTCTCTGCTCCGGCACAGGCATTTTCTGCCCTGTCTCTTCCTGCCAAAGCATCTGCGCCGCCAGCCGTGAGAGCTGGAACACCGGAATTCCCGAGAGCCCGTACTCCGCCATCTGCACCTCGCCGCGCTCTGTCCGGACGGGAACTTCCCCGATACAGAGGGTTGCCGCCGCCTCGCAGCGCACCCCCGCCGCCCGTTTCAGGAGCGGATCAGCGCAGCGCAGCGCCGTCAGCGCGGGAGCCGGAGGAATGATACGGTGCCCGAAGGATTCCGCGAAGCGGTAGCCGTCCCCGAGACATCCGAATTCCCGGGACACCATGCCGCCGCACGCCAGAACCACGGCGTCCGCGTGATATGCCCCGCCGTCTTTTCCTTCTATGTGAAAATTGCCGGTTTCCTGTCCGGCAATAGCTTGTCCGCCCGCAGTTGCCTCTTTCCCTGTCAATTTCCCCGCATCGGTCCGCAGCTCCCTGCCGGATGCTTCCGAACGGATGTTCCGCACCTCTGTGTTCAGAAAGAGCCGCACTCCCGCCGCCCGCAGCTCCCGCTCAAAAAAAGCGGCGATCGTCGCCGCCTGATCGGTTCGCGGATACCAGTAACCGTCCCTCTCGTGGCAGTAAATTCCGCGCTTTTCCAGAAAGGCGAGGAGCTCCCGGTTCGAAAATCCCTCCATGCGGCGCAGCGCCTGCGCGCCGCCCCAGTCCGAGGCAGAGTCACGCTCCGGACTTCCGCCGCGCCGAATCTCTCCCGCCGCGCTGTCCGTCGAAACCGCTCTGCTCCGGCCGTCTTTCTCCGCGCCGCGGCGATCCGCCAGTCCACCCGCCATCTCCCTGACAATCCGGCTCTGGTAATAGCAGTCCGGCTCCATGCGGCTGTTCGTCAGATTGCACCTGCCGTTTCCGGTCGCGTAGATCTTCTTCCCGATCTTCTCATTGCGGTCAAAGAGCAAAACCTGCGCCCCGGCCTCCGCCGCCGCGAGCGCAGCCATACAGCCCGCCGCCCCCGCGCCGATCACGGCCACCATTCTCTGCTTCCCTTTTCCTCCGCCGTTTCGTTTCTCATTCCCGTTCCATTCCAGCTCCATTCCTGTTCCTACCGCTACCAACATCAGGCTTTTCACAAAGCGGCCGTCATGACCGCCCCTGTGCCCACGCTCACCACGACCTGCGCCTTTTCCCGCGGCACGCCGGAATTCGCCGGCATACAAAGGGCTATACCAGCCGGAACAGCCGTGCGATGCGCACGAGCAGAATTCCTCCCGGTATCCTGTCAATATGGTACAGATCCGCCGCTCCGGTAAAGAGAGAGAGGATCAGATAAATCAGATAGAAAACAAGCAGCGAAACAGCCAGCGCCGCGGGCGCTCCGATCACACCCTGCAGCGGCGGCGCCATCAGATACACCGGCACGGCCGCAATCGCCGCGCACAGCACAATCCGCACCAGATCGCCGAGGAGCGACAGGCGCAGCCGTACCACCCGGCAGCCGAGAAGACTCTGCAGAATCAGAAGCAACAGGCAGTAAACAAGCCACGCAATGGCCGCCGCTTCGATTCCCATACCCGCTGCGCGGCGCAGCAGAGCGAGCACGACTGCCTGCCCCGATAACGCCGCGACACCGGCCAGAATCAGCGCCGGAAGGTGTCCCGTCCGCAGCAGCAGCTGTGCGAACAGCTGCGACGTTCCCAGTAGAATCAGCGTCACCGCCGCCACCGTCATTGTCGTCTGCATCACTGCATCCTCCCCGCCGTACAACGCAGGGGAGAGCAGACCGGAAAGGGCTGTCAGCAGAAAGGCCGCCGGAACCGTCAGATAAAGCGAAAGCCGCACCGCGATTCCGAACCGGTTCCGGTAATTCTGCCCGCTGCCCCGGCTCCACTCGCGGGCGAGCGAGAGGATCAGCCCCGTAAACGGAATCGTCAGCAGAAAAGCCAGCCCCTGCACAAAGGGAAGCGTTTTCCCGTAAAAGGAACCCCAATCCGCATAGGCACTCTCCTGCGCATTCGCCGTCGCGAAATAAATTCTCGCATCACAGAGCAGAACGAGAGCGCCGGGAAGCGCACAGAGGAAAAACGGAAGCCATGTCGCCGGGAAAAGCCTGCACAGCGATCCGCTCTTCTCCTGCGCATACTGCACGTCGTTCTCCACGCGCCGCTTCGCCGCCGTTCTTCTCGTCAGAAAGTAGATGACCGTCAGATGGAGAAGCGTCAGCACAGAGGCGGCGGATACACCCGCCATCACCCCTGCCGCCCCGTAAGCCGCCGCATACCTCTCGTCCCGCAGGAGAGCCGCCACCTTTTCCCCATAGGAAAAAAAGAGAGCGCCGCCCAGCGTTCCCGCCGCCGCGTACAGCAGCGCCTGCAGGAAATAGGACTGCAGCGTCGCCGTCGTCAGCCGGGTTCCCTGAAAATAGCCGCGCACAACGCCCGCCACGCCCAGAAAAACAATGCCGGGGCCCGCGGCGATCAGCGTCAGATAAGAAAGCGGCGAGAGAAAAAAGGATTCGGAAAGAATCCCGGCCCCTGCAATGCAGAAAACGCCGAGGAGAATCCCCACTCCCGCCGTCATCCAGAGCGCCGTCTTCATCAGCCTGTGCGCGCTCTTTAAATGACCTTTGCCGACACGGCTGCGCACGAGAGAAGCCGTCGCCCGCGCCGCCGTCTGTCCCACAGCCGTCAGCACCAGCGCGTACACCTCCAGTCCCTCGCTCAGATACCCCATTCCCTCCGGGCCGATTCTCCCTGCGAACAGCAGTCTTGACAGCACTGCGGCCGCCAGCAGAAAAAATGCGGCAGACTCCGCTTTATCGATTCTCGCCTTACCAGACGCGCTACGGTTCATGCGCCACCTTCTCCCTTCCGATTCCGAGCGCTCTCAGAATCCGTTCCTGTCCTTCCTCCATGGCCGCCGCCTCTTCCGGCGTCTCATGATCATAGCCGAACAGATGCAGCATACTGTGGGCCACAAGAAACGCATACTCCCGCAGTTCACTGTGTCCGTAGCTCGCAGCCTGCTCCCGCACCCGCGCGGCATTGATTACAATAGCGCCCAGAAACACACATCCCGTATCCGGATCCATCCAGTCCGCTCCCGCCTCCTGCAGAAACGCGAAGTCTCCCGCGCTCTCATACGAAAGGTTGGGGAAAGAGAGCACGTCCGTCTCCCTGTCGATTCCGCGGTACGTCCGGTTCAGCTCGTGAATTTCCTCCGGCCCCGTCACCGTCAGTTCCACCTCCGCATCCGCCGGAAACCCCGCCTGCCGGAGCGCCTCGCGGCAGACTTTTCTGGCCGTCGTGCGATAGGAAAAATCAAATTTTTCTTTGGTCCTGACGGCGGTGTTCATAACGAGTCTGCTCATGCGATTTTCTCTCTTTCCGGCGATCCGCCTGCTTTTTGTCATACTCCTCATAGGCCTTGACAATTTTCTGCACCAACGGATGGCGCACCACATCCCGTGAGCTCAGCGTCACAAAACGGATGCCCTCTATATTCTGCAGAATCCTGCCCGCCACATCCAGACCGGACACCGCCCCCGGCGCAAGATCCTTCTGCGTCGTATCGCCGGTAATGACCGCGTGGGAACCGAATCCGATCCGCGTCAGGAACATTTTCATCTGCTCCGGCGTCGTGTTCTGCGCCTCATCCAGAATAATATAGGCGTTGTCCAGCGTCCTGCCGCGCATATAGGCCAGAGGCGCGACCTCGATCAGGCCCTTCTCCATATTTTTCTGGAAATTGTCCGCTCCCATAATCTGAAAAAGCGCGTCATAGAGGGGCCGCAGATACGGATCGATCTTGCTCTGCAGATCTCCCGGCAGAAATCCCAGCTTCTCTCCCGCCTCAATCGCAGGGCGCGTCAGGATAATCCTCTGCACCTCCTCGTTCTGGAACGCGGTAATCGCCATGGCCATCGCCAGATAGGTCTTGCCGGTTCCGGCAGGTCCATTGGCAAACACGATCATATTCCTGCGGATTGCTTCAATATACTGCTCCTGCCCCAGCGTCTTCGGCTTGACGGGCTTCCCCGTCACCGTGTGGCAGATGCAGTCCGCGTCTATTTTCAGGAGCATATCCGGCTCCGCCTCATTCTTCATCTCCAAAGCATACTCCACATTCTGGGCCTCTATCTCCGTGCCCCTCTCCGACAGCCCCGCCAGCTGACGCAGAATATCCGCCGCCTGACGAACCGCCGTCTCCTCTCCCGTGACCTTGACGAAACCGTCCCGGTCCACGATCGTCACCGCGAGGTCCTGCTCAATTTTGCGCACATACGCATCCCCGCTTCCGAACACGGCTCTCTGCACCGCCGCAGGCAAATCCAGTTGAATTGTCATAGTAATCATCCATTCTGATCTAAATAGAGCACACGAGACAGCTCCGCTGCCTCGAGAGAACTTCGGCTTTTAGCCGAAGTTCTCTGTTACTTATGATACGGCTCGTTCTGCATGATCCGGAACGCCCGGTACACCTGCTCGAGCAGAATCACCCGCATCAGCTGATGCGGAAACGTCATCTTCGAGAAGCTGAGCCGCAGATCCGCCTCTCTCGTCAGCGTCTCATCCAGTCCGATCGCTCCTCCGATCACGAACTGGATCGTATCGTTTCCCCCGAGCAGCACCGACTGCATTTTTTCGGAAAAAGCGACCGAATCGAGCGACTGCCCGTCGATCGCCAGCACTATCCGGTACGCCCCGTCCTTATAATATTTGCGCAGCCGCTCCGCCTCTTTGGCAAGAATCTGACGGCGCTGGGTCTCACTGACAGAGTCCGGCTTTCTGACCTCCTCCGCCTCACAGATATGAATCCGCGCATAGCGGCCGAGACGCTTCTCATATTCGGCAGCCGCGTCCCGGTAAAAAGGCTCCCGCAGTCTTCCGACCGCAATGATATCAATATGCGGCATCGTCACCTCCACACAGACGCGCCCGTTTCCCTCCCAGCGGCTGCAGAATTCCGTCTCCTATTGGAAAACGTGCCTCACGGATCACTCCGCGCGGCTCCCTCACGATTCCTGCGTCTGCTCCTTCGCGTACAGCTCCTCGTAGTATTCCTCTGCAAAATGCTCCGCAAAGGCCCGGTCCAGATTCACGAACTGCGCCTCGATCCGCTCGCGGATCCGGTCTGTCCTGAGGAAATACATCCTTTCCTCGTAGTTCTCATCCTCCGGCTGCGGCAGCGCATCTGTTCCCGCTCCCGCCTCTGCGATCTCGCCGTCGATGCCCTGCGCGCTCAGACTCTCCGCGCACCAGCGCCGGATCGCCTCCTCCAGCGTATGCTCCGACTGTGCCCTGCTCTTCAAGGTCCGGAAGGAGCGCATCGAGACCATTCCCATCACGATAAAGAGCAGGAACAGCACGCCCATCACGCCGCAGACCATATACTTGTTGGCCCCCAGCGTAAACGCCGGAATCCTGTCAAAAAAGAGCAGAATGATCGCCACCAGACCGATCGTTCCCACCACCAGCAGAGAAAATGCGGAGGACCGGTTCTCCTGCGCTCTCTCCTCGCTGTTCTGATAGCGGTGCAGGCGCTCTCTTCCTATCTCCGGCTGTCCGGGAAGGATCTCCTCCGACTCATCGTAAACGTACTCTCCGGAATCCTCATCGCCCTGCTGCGAAACAGAATCATCGTCCGTCTCCTCCGCGTCTGCTGCGACAGCCTCTCTGCCGGCGAACGCCTCCGCTTCCGGTGCGGCAGACTCTGCGCCCTCTGCCTGCTGCGACAGCGCTTCGCCGGAGAAATCCGGCTCCGCCGCGCTCTCCTCCTGCAGTTCCTCCACCAGCGGCGCGCCGCAGTCGGCGCAGACTGTAATTCCCTCTCTGTACTCGTTTTTACAATTCGGACACCACATAATCGGCTGATCCCTCCTGTCGCAGAGTCACTCTGCCGGAAAACAAACAATGCGTGCCCCTTCCGGCGGATGGCAGAGAGTCCTGTCATCCGCTGGAAGGAACCCGCTTTTACTGTGAATATTTATGCTCTTTTCTTTGTCAGATACTCGTCGATTCCTTTCGCGGCTGCCTTGCCTGCTCCCATAGCGAGAATCACGGTCGCCGCTCCGGTCACCGCGTCGCCTCCTGCAAACACGCCCTCTTTCGTCGTCGCACCGTCCTCTTCCTGTGCCACGATGCAGGCGCGTCGATTGATCTCAAGCCCCTTCGTCGTCGAGGAAATCAGCGGATTCGGAGAGGTTCCCAGCGACATGATGACGCCGTCCACCTCCATCACGAATTCGCTTCCCGGGATCTCAACCGGTCTGCGTCTGCCGGACGCATCCGGCTCGCCCAGTTCCATGCGCACACAGCGGATGCCGTTCACCCATCCGTTCTCATCCTCGGTGATCTCCACCGGATTCGTCAGCAGGTCAAAGATCACACCCTCTTCCTTGGCGTGATGCACTTCCTCGCGTCTGGCCGGCAGTTCCTCCTCGCTTCTGCGGTACACGATATGAACCTCCGCGCCGAGACGCAGCGCTGTTCTGGCCGCGTCCATCGCCACGTTTCCGCCGCCGACGACCGCCACCTTCTTCGGATGCATGATCGGCGTTCTGGAATCCGGAGAGAAGGATTTCATCAGATTGCTTCTCGTCAGATACTCGTTTGCCGAGAAAACGCCCAGCGCCTGCTCTCCCGGAATGTGCATGAACTTGGGAAGACCCGCGCCGGAACCGATAAAGACGGCGTCGTACCCCTCGTCCTCCATCAGGGAATCGATCGTCGTCGACTTGCCGATCACGCAGTCCGTCTCAATTTTGACACCGAGCGCCTTAACGTTCTCGATTTCCTTTTCCACGACAGCCTCTTTCGGCAGACGGAACTCCGGAATGCCGTATACCAGCACGCCGCCCGCCTTGTGCAGCGCTTCGAAAATCGTGACGTCGTAGCCGAGTTTTGCCAGATCGCCCGCACAGGTGAGACTGGACGGACCGGAACCGATCACCGCCACCTTCTGCCCCTTTTTCTCCGTGCTTGGCTGCGGACGGATTCCCATCTCTCTCGCCGTATCCGCCACATAGCGCTCGAGCTTGCCGATCGCAACCGCGTCGCCCTTGATCCCCCGCACGCACTTACCCTCGCACTGGCTCTCCTGCGGACATACGCGGCCGCAGATCGCGGGAAGCGCCGACGACTCGCTGATCACGGCGTATGCGCCCGCGACATCCCCCTCTTTTACCTTGCCGATAAAGCCCGGAATATCAATTGAGACCGGGCATCCCTTGACACAGAGGGGATTCGGGCAGTGAAGGCAGCGCATCGCCTCCTCCTTCGCCTCTTCCCCGTTATATCCCAGACATACCTCTTCAAAATTTGCAGCGCGCACCTTCGGATCCTGCTCCCGAACCGGCACCCTTGTCATTCCATTCATGATCTGTATTCCTCCTTACATCTCTACGACGCGCAGTTTCCGCAGCCGCCGTGATGTGTCTCTCCCTCTTTTTCCTTCAGATAAAGGCGCCCCTCTTCCGTCTTGTAGAGACGGGTGCGCTTCATTGCCTGGTCAAAATCAACGAGATGTCCGTCGAATTCCGGCCCGTCCACGCAGGCGAACTTGACCTCGCCGCCCACCATCAGACGACAGGCGCCGCACATTCCCGTTCCGTCCACCATAATGGGATTCATGCTGACAATGGTAGGCAGATTCAGCTCCTTGGTCAGCTTGCAGACAAATTTCATCATAATC
>JAUNGV010000054.1 GCA_030524225.1 Eubacteriales bacterium | reverse complement strand
CAACTGTTTCATGACGCATTGGTGTCTTTCGCAGAAAGATGGGGTATATAAATGGATTATTTACAGTATGTAGATGCGGACTCTCTGCTGCACAGGCTGGATCCCAGAACAAAATTCGTCTTTTTCCTGGTTATGGCAGTCCTGACAAGCGTGATCAAGTCGGGAGTGGCGCTGCTTTTCCTGTTTGCCTTTTTTGTTGCGATGTGGTGCATCTGCCGGATACAGAAATACATTCTTATTCTGGCCGGAAAGCTGAAGGTGCTTCTGATCTTTATTTTCCTGTTATGGATGATTCTGGGGCTGTTCGAGGCGCCGGCGGTACAGGGAGGCCCTGTTTTCTTTGAAACGGTATTACCCTTTGTCAACGGACAGGGGATTTCTATCTGTTTTGACTGGTATGATTTATATAAGGGAGGCGTATACGCGCTTCGTATTTTCCTGATGATTTCCTCTTTTTATACGGTGCTTTTGACCACCAATTTCAGTGAAATCATCCTCGGATTGCAGAAGTGGAGAATTTCTTATGCGCTTGCTTTTGGCATTGGTCTGATTTTCCAGATCATTCCCATGATCATTACGGAACTGAACGCAATCATGGAGGCCCAGAGCTCCAGAGGGCTTGAGATAGAGGACTGCGGCTGGGCGACTAAAGTAAAAAACTATGTCACCTTCTCCTTGCCGCTGCTGTTCCGAGTGATCAGCAAGGGGCAGGCCATATCTCTGGCGATGCACTATTATCAGCTGAATTTCTCTGTCCGCCGTTCCGCCTACAAGGGAATTAAGGCGACGGCCTACGATGCATGGTTTATCATTGCCAACGCAATCGCCATTGTGATTACGATTGTGCTACGTATGTATTTCTATGTTCCCGTATAATCTGGCGTCACAGCCTGACAGGAAACAAAAGCATGCTGCCCGGGCAGCAGAATGGAGGATGTATGATTAAAAAATGGGAGAACCTGACAAGAGATGAAATTGCAGCGCTGGATAAGGACAAATCCATTGTTCTTCTGCCGACTTCCGCTACGGAACAGCACGGCGCGCATCTGCCGGTGGGAACGGACGCGATCATTCTCTCCACCCTTGTGGACAAAATGGTAGCGGAATGTGAATTCGACGAGGGGAACCTGATTTTCGCTCCGCAGCTGAATGTGGGAAAAAGCAATGAGCATATGGGCTTTGCGGGGACAATTACCTTCGGGACGCAGACCTACTATTCCCTGCTTCATGATATTGCCACCGCCATTTCCGCCAGCGGTTTCAAAAAACTGGTGCTTTTCAACAGCCACGGCGGCAATACGGATATGCTGAATATGATCAGCCGTGATCTGCGTATCGATCTGGGGCTGGATGTGTTTGTATTTGACTGGTGGTTTACACCGTTCTGGCAGGAAGGCCTGAAAGGACTGCAGCAGTCCGGCAAATACGGAGTGTTCCACGCCTGTGAACTGGAAACCTCGCTGATGCTTGCGGCAAGACCGGAAACTGTCCATATGGAGCTGGCTGTGGATGAGGAGCCTGCGGACTGCTTCAAGGGAGAGAAATATGTGACGGTATTTGGGCCCGTCAATGCGGGCTGGAAGACGAAGGATGTCACAAACAGTGGCGTGATCGGTGCTCCTACATACGCCACTGCCGAAAAGGGTCATAAGCTTTTTGATTACGCGTGCAAAAAGCTTATTGATATATTACATGAAATAGCAGAAATCAGCTATTAATCAGCCACGAATGGGGAGGAGAAAAACGTGACTAAAAAATTTTCATTTGTTAACATCATCTTTTTTGTTGTATTTGGTGTTCTGACAGGCGTTCTTTGGGCATATCTGTGCCCCATCCCGTTGATTCCGGGAGCGGTTCATTTCCGGACATTTGCCTTTATTATTGTTGTGATCGGCTATCTCTTCGGACCTGTGACCGGCTTTTTTGCCGGATATATCGGAACCATCGTATGGGCTCTGCTTTCCGGGAATTTTATTCCCCTGCATTCCCCTCTTGCAGACGGCATTTCCGTAGGTCTTTCCGCAGCGCTGCCCGCTCTGATTCATCTCCGGGGCGGTAAGAAGGATCTCCTGAAGCTGATTGAGAACAAGGGTAAATTTATCGCAGTCAGCCTGTTCTGGAGTCTCCTGTTCGGCGTACTTATGATTCTGACAACCAGCATTTCCCTTTCCTACTTTACCGGACTGGAATATGCATACTGTGTGATCTGGATTGGCATTGCGGATGTAGTGCCGATTGCTCTGACGCCTTTTGTTGTTCTGCTTCTCGCCAAGAGAATGAAGAATATCAGGAATATTGTACCGTATGTCTAAGACGGGTACCGTTAAGATGGTATTGTTGGGACAGGACAGTTAAGAATCAGATCAGGATAAGAAAAACATACGCGTAACAGGGAAGGCCGCTTTCCGGCAGATATTCGCCGGAAGCGGCCCTTTTGTTTGGTGCGAACGAATATCCCGCGATAAAAATATGAGGAAAATGGTAGTTCCGGTTACGGCAATTATTCTGTCTCAGTCCTGTTTCCTTCCGCACAGTTTGTCCCTATATGAATCACCCGCGCCCCGAGAGCCTGCGCTTCGGAAAGATCGTGCGTGACCAGCAGGACGGTGCGTCCCTTAGCGCGGCGGCGCGTATCCTCCATGACGAGCGCTTTGGAGGTATCGTCGAGTCCCTTGAAGGGCTCGTCGAGAAAGAGAACGTCGCAGTCGGAGAGCAGGGCGCGCAGGAGAGCGACGCGGCGGCGCATTCCCCCGGAAAATTCCGAGACAGGCTGATCTCCGCAGTCGGAGAGACCGATCTCCTCCATGGCGGCGAGCGCCTCTGCGCGCGTCAGGGACGGAGTGATAAGGCGGATATTGGCGTCTGCGGTGAGGGAAGCGCAGAGCCGGTCCTCCTGGAAGACCGCGGCGGGCCGCAGCCCGTCAAGCCCTTCAATCTGTCCGGAGTCCGGCTGTTCCAGCCCGAGAAGCAGGCGCAGGAGCGTCGTCTTGCCGGCGCCGGACGGCGCCATGACGGCGGTGGTCTGTCCGTAGGGAAGGAGGGCGCAGAAGTCCTGTAGCACCGGTTTGCCGTCATAAGCTTTGCAGAGATGCGTCAGGCGTATGCCCGGCGCATTTTTTTCGCCGTTTCCGGAAGATGACGCAGTGAGCAGGCGGGAAGACGAAGCGTCTCCCAAATCGGCGGCTGCCGCTTCGGAGGCCGTCGCGGTATCTGAACTGGCGCTTGTTCCGGAGGCCGGAGCGTCCCATGAATCGGCGGATTTTTTCCGGTGCATTTGGCGCAGCTGCCTCTCGGCGGCTGTCAGCAGAGCGAGAAAACCTTTTTCAAAGGCGAGGCTGACGCAGACGATCACGAACGTCCAGGCAAAGAGATCGGGCGTATCGAGATAAACCTTGGCCTGCTGCAGGCGTTCGCCGATTGATCCGTCAGGCATTCCGATGACTTCGGCGGCTATACCGGATTTCCAGCACAGTCCGAGAGCGACGCCGCAGGCGGAGCGGAAGAAGGGCAGTACCTGTGGAATATAGACGTAACGGATGCGGCGCGGGGCGGGAATACGGAATACCTGCGCCATTTCAAGGAGCTCCCGGTCAGCGGCGCGGATTCCCCCCAGCACATTCGTGTAGATCACGGGAAGGACCATGAGAAAAGAGATCAGCACGGCCAGATTGCGGGAGGAGAACCAGATCAGCGCCAGAATGATAAAGGAGGCGACAGGAACGGATTTGATGGTCAGGACGGCCGGGGCCAGCAGCTCCTCGACGCGGCGGAAGCGGGCGGAGAGCGCCGCCAGCAGAATGCCGCTCGCCGTCGCGAGCAGGAAGCCGCCCGCAATGCGGCAGAAGGAGAAAGCGACCGCGCTCCAGAAAGAGACGGTCGGCAGAAGCCGGGCGAGTCGCAGCAGAACCTGAACAGGGGAGACGAGCAGGATCTGGCTGTCCAACGCCATGCTGCCAAGCTGCCAAACGAGCAGCCAGAAGAGAACTGCCCAGAGCCGGAGCGGAGAGGGACGGTTCGGACGCTTATGCGGGGGCTGAGAGTGGGGCGTGCCGGTTCCCTGCGTGGACGCTGTTTTTTTTGAGGAAGAGTCTGCAACTGGCAAAACGGTCTGCAAAAATATCATAAAAGTAAAGCTCCTTGGAAGGCGTAATCACAGAGGATTCACGATAGTTAGATAAAACTAATTCCAATTATTGTACCGGAGACCGGAAAGCCCCGTCAATAGCAACAGTTCAGCCCGCGCCATTCGAGGGGCCGTGTTGTTGCGCTTTCTGCCGCTTCGCGGCTGCCTTTGCTCATGATCTGGCGCTGTCCTATTCCATGATCTTTTTCCACGCCTCAATCAGTCGCGGCAGCTGCCACGCAGCGTTGGCGGGACTGGTGGAGGGGAGCTTTACCGCCTCCCGCCCGGTCAGGGGACGGGCATATTTTTCGTAAAATCGATACGCGGCCGCTCCGTTGACGAAAATGGATTCGACAGGGTTTCGCCCCAGCAGAGCGGAGAGATCGTTGACCGTAACGTCGCGGATGCTCGCGTCGGAGGAACCCGTGATCGTACAGCTCTCAATCACATCCCAGAGGGCGATATGGTGAGTGAGGAGCATCGCTCTCTTTTCCGGAATATCGGAGGGCACGGGGCAGTCCAGCACTGCGGCGAGTACCTTCCAGAAACGGTTCTGCGGGTGGCCGTAGTAGAACTGCTGTTCTCTGGACTTGACGGAAGGAAAACTCCCGAGGATCAGAATACGGGCGTTTCCGTCGTCGAGAGGCCCGAACATGTGGTGCAGGCGGGCAGCGGAGGGCGGAATCTCTGCGGACAAAGCGGACTTTTCGGCGGACTGCGGCGAGGACGTGCCGGCGGTTTTTGCAGAAAGAGGAGTTTCTTGGGGAGTATGGGAGGGACGTGTCTTTGCGGATGATTCACATTGCGGCATGGGAAAGTCTCCTTGTGATGGCGGAAAAGCAGGGTATTGCTTTTTTTCAATGATCTTACCTTATTAAAGACATTATAGGGATCTTTCTGTCAGGGGGCAAGGAGACGGTTCAGATCCCCTGCAAAATAGGAAAGGCGACTGAAAAAAGTCCCGACGTTTATCTGGATATCAATTATGAATACACGACATGAATATAAAGCATAGATGCAAGTTGAGAATATAAATTATGATATATAAAATTTTATATAAAACATATATATAAAAACAAAGAACTCTCTCTTTCGGACACAAATCGTGTAAAATACAGACAGCAGACAAACAACAGCCAAAGAAAACGGCACGCAGACCGGGGCGGCGGCAAATGAAAAAGCTGCGGCGGCTTTCACTGGCTGCGCAGTGACAGAACACAAGAACAAAATGGATCGGGAGGGTAATATGGCAGTGTTGACGTATGACAGACAGGCAGAGAAATGGGGCGTTTTTGAGGTGACGGCACAGGGGGTAAGCGAGGGGAATCCCTTTACAGAGCGCACGATCCGGGGGACGTTTGCGAGCGCGGACGGGAACGAGCGGATCACGACCGACGGTTTTTACGATGGAGACGGCGTGTACAAAGTGCGCTTTATGCCGTCATTTGAAGGAGAGTATACTTTTTCGCTGGAGGGGAATTTTGCGGAGGGAACGGACGGCAGCGCTTCGGACAGCACGGTTCCGCAGCCGCTTAGTGGCTCCTTTACAGTCATCGCGCCCTCGGAGGGCAATCACGGGCCGGTGCGCGTGGCGAATACGTATCATTTTGCCTATGAGGACGGGACGCCCTATTATTCGATCGGAACGACATGCTACGTCTGGGAGCTGCAGTCGGACGAGCGGATCGAGGAGACGTTCGAATCCCTGAAAAAGAGCGCGTTCAATAAAATCCGTTTCTGTATTTTCCCGAAGCACTACGACTATAATCTGGGAGAGCCGCGTTCCTATCCGTATGAGGGGACGCCGACGGATTCGAGCGTGCTGACGAAAGAAAATTTCATGGAATACTGGACCGGAATGGGCAAAAAGGACAGCAAGAGCGTCAATCACTGGGATTTTGAGCGGTTCAATCCGGCGCACTTCCGTCATATTGAGACCTGCATTGCCCGCCTGCGGGACTGCGGAATCGAGGCGGACCTGATCGTGATGCACCCGTACGACCGCTGGGGCTTCTCGGAGATGACGAAGGGGCAGGATGATCTGTACTGGAATTATGTCGTGCGCCGGTTTGCGGCGTACCGGAATGTCTGGTGGTCACTGGCCAACGAGTACGACCTGATGCCGCAGAAATCGATCGCCGACTGGGAGCGGTATGCGCGGATCCTGTGTGAAAAGGATCCGTACCGTCATCCTCGCTCGATCCACAACTGCTTTGCGCTCTACGATCATACCCGTCCGTGGGTGACACACTGCAGTATCCAGCGCACGGACCTGTACAAGTCGTCGGAGCTGGCGGACGAGCTGCGCATCCGCTACGGCAAGCCGGTGGTGTTCGATGAGATCATGTACGAGGGAAATATCCAGCACAGCTGGGGCAATATCAGCGGCGAGGAGATGACGAGGCGGTTCTGGGAGGCGGCGTGCCGCGGCGCCTATCCGGGACACGGAGAGACGTATCTGAATCCGGAGGAAGTGCTGTGGTGGTCCCACGGCGGCGTGCTGCGCGGAGAGAGCTGGAAACGTTTTGCGCTGCTGCATGAGATTATGTGTGAGACGCCGGGCGTCGGACTGCGTCCGAATCCGGAGGGGCGCGGCGGCTTCGACGGGGTGTGCGCGGTGCCGGAAGATCTGACGAGAAGCGGCTATTATCTGATCTACTATGGACGGCAGAGACCGTCGTTCAGGGATTTCTACTTTGACGATGAGAGCGAGTATACGGTCAGGGTCATTGATACATGGAACATGACTGTAGAAGAGCGCGGAACCTTCCGGGGGAAATTCCGCATTGAACTGCCGGGCACGGAGTTCATGGCGGTACAGATCAGGAGAGTGGAGAAATAGATCAAATACATGACAGTGGGATCGCCCGGGGAAGAACCCGCCGTGCAGTGGATGCTGGAAGAGCAGGAGAGAGTTTAGAAAACAGAGAGAACAGGAAACAGGGAGAGCTGCCGCACTTGGAAATCAATGAGTGCGGCAGCTCCCTCTGCATGTAGTTCGTCATTCACAAACCGCGGTGCGGTTACGTCCCCTGCGCCCGCAGCAGCACATCGCCGAGGGTGACGGCCTGCAGCACGCTGCGCAGTTCGTCGGCGGAGGAGATTCCCGTCGCATCTTTTCTGGCCACGGTGGTGACTCTGGCACTGTCCGGGACGAGATCAAAGAAATTGTCGGAGAACAGGCAGTCGCCGGTTCGCGTGTCGAGGCAGACGCCCTTGGCATAGCAGTCGGCGGCGACAGTGATCTCATAGGAGTCCGGGTTCTCCCGCACATTCAGAGAGAGCTGCGGCCTGCGCCATGCGAACTCTTTTGCCAGGCAGAGCAGAGTGCTTCCTTCGCACAGCATACGGCCGTTTTCCCACAGGGAGTAGGTCAGCACATGGGAGCGGCGTTCCTCCTGCGTCAGAGAGAGGGGGATGCGCAGCGCTTCCCGCGCCTCGCCCGGGGCGACGGATCCCTCTGCCTCGCCTCCGCGAATCGCGTCTCCTGCGGCGGTGCGCAGCTGCCATCTCACTGTGGCATTCACTGCGCGCGGCGTATCGTTGGTGATCCAGAACGCAGCGTCCCTGTCGCTCTCGCAGACAGAGAGGAGAACCGGAGCGTAGAACCGCCGGATGTAGTACTGCTGCGCCTTCCAGCGGCCGCAGTAATCGATCCCGGACCAGGAGACGACGGGCCAGCAGTCCCCCTGCTGCCAGAGAATGACGCCGCGGCAGTAGGAGGCGTCCCGGCGGAAGTGTTCAACGGAGTATTTCAGAATTTCCCCGGCCTGCAGCTGGGAGAGATAGACGTAGTCGCCGAACTCCTGCGGAACAAAGTAATCTCTCTCCATGTAGAGCTCGATCGTCTCATTGCCGCGGATGCATTTCTGGTGGGCAAGCATCACGGGGGAATACGGGGAGAGGCTGGCCTCGTCCGCAAAGGTGCGGAGTGTTTTCAGACTCGGATAACTCTGGAATCCCATTTCTGTCATGAAACGGCAGCGGAACTGCCGCATTTTCTGATAGGGAGCGTTATCGTTGTACTGCAGATAATAGTGCATGTCGCCGTCGTCCATGTAATCAAAGAAGGACTGCGCGCTGCCCGGCACGCTTCCGCAGGGAGAAGAGGTCACATAGGCCGTATCCGGCGCGCAGGTCCGGCAGAGGGCGGGAAGCAGCTTGCAGAACAGCGGACGGTACATCGCCCACAGCAGATCAAGAGTCTCTCGGGGAAGCGGATCGCCGCTGCCGAACATCACGCGCAGGGCGGCAGTCTCGGGATCAGAGGAGCCGGAGACCGTATAGATCGCATCGATTTCGTTGTTGCCGCACAGCAGAGCCAGGCAGGCGTGGTGTGCGATGCGTCGGAGATTGTCCCGTGTCTCGGCGCGCACATTTTCCAGGAAATCGGGAGAGATCTCATAAAAGGAGCAGGCGAACATCAGATCATGGAACAGGAGGATTCCCGCCTCGTCGCAGAGTTCATAGAAACGGTCAGAGGGATAGATGGCGCCGCCCCAGACGCGGAGCGCGTTGACGTTCGAGGACAGGGCGCTCTCCACGATACGCTCCCATCCGCGGGAATCGAAGCGGCTGAGAATAGCGTCCGGAATAATGAGATTTTCCCCGCGGAAAAAGACGGGAACGCCGTTGACTAGGAAGGAGTAGCGGGAGCCGTTCCCCTCCGGAGAGCGGTCGAGGACGATGGTGCGCAGGCCAATGCGCAGAGTGCGGCTGTCGCAGAGGACGCCGTTCTTTTCGGCAGTGACACATACGGTATAGAGAGGCTGGCCGCCGTATCCGACCGGCCACCAGAGCTGCGGCGTGTCAATGGACAGGGAGCAGAGTCCGTTTTCATCGGGAGCGCCGTCAAACAGAATCTCTCCGTCCGGAGAGAAAACCTGTGCATGAAGGGACGCTTTGTTCCAGTTTTCGGCGGTCACGGAGAGCGTCAGTTCTACCGCCCCGTTCTCCTGATGGCGCTGTTCTACCTGCAGGTGTTCCAGTCGGGCCGCATCAAAGGTCTCGAGATAAATATCGCGCCAGATTCCCATATCGGGCAGGGCAAGGCCCCAGTCCCAGCCGAACATGCAGGCCGCTTTGCGGATCACGGAGTAGGGCTTTCCCACGCGGCTCGGGTGCGCTTTGACGTAGGCCGCAGCGGAGTGAAATGTCAGAGAGAGCGTATTCTCTCCCTCACGCAGCAGCGATTTGACGTCGAAGATCCAGGTGCGGTGCATATTGTCACAGCTGGCAAACAGCGTTCCGTTCAGCAACAGATCGCAGAGCGTGTCCAGCCCGTCGCAGTGCAGCAGAACCTGATCGTGAGCCAGCAGAGCCCTGTCTGCCGTAAAATGACGGACAAATTCGAAGTCGTGATCAAAAATGGGAAGTACCTTCCGCTCGTTGTCTGCGAGATAGGGATCGGGCATTCGTCCGCAGGCGAGCAGGGCGGATGCCACGCTGCCGGGAACTGCGGCGTCCAACCATTCTGCGTCCGCAGTATTCGCGGACACCTCTGCAGCCGCGGTGCCTGCGGAAGAGTTCGCAGCCGCGCTGTTTACGGAAACATTCGGGACCGCACTGTCCGGGGAAGAGCTCACGGCTGTATTGTTTGTCATATCCGGAGCGGTCAACCGGCGCATTTTCCAGATTCCGTTTAAATCAAGCTGTTTCATAGACAGACTTCCTTTCCATAGAGGGGATTCTTTTCCATAAAGAGTAGGGGTACTCTTCGCGGAACCGCCTTTTCAGGGCGGACCGTGAAGATCGGCAGGGTGTGTGCTTCCGGCAGTTTAGAATTTCCCCCTGAACTGTTTTGCGGCGCTCTCGCGTTCCAGCTCGCCGTTGTTGACGGCGATCATCAGCCTGACGTCGTGATCGCGCAGCTTATAGCAGAACAGCATGATCAGCAGAGAAATCACGGAGCCGAACAGTGGCCACAACGCGTACAGATTCCAGATCCCGCTCAGGGTGTGAGCGCTCTGCACAGCTCCTTCTCCTTCGATGAAGCCATAGGCCGCCAGTCCGAACATGGCGAGCGCTCCGGTAAGGGCGACAATCATTTTATTCGTAAAGGCTTTGGTGGAGAAGGCGATGCCCTGATTGCGCTGACCGAAGTGGAACTGGCCGTATTCGATACAGTCGGCGATGAACATCATGGCCGTCACATTCCAGACTGCGGCGAAGATATTTTTGACGGAAATCAGGAGAATGAGCCGCAGAGGATTGCCGTATCCGGTGAGATAGATCACGATATCGATGGCGATCGTGATGACGCGGGTGACGATGTAGGCGTGGAATTTATCCACCTTCGTGAGGAGCTTCGGCACAAACAGCGCGACGAATAAAAAGGGAACCGAAGAGGCGAGGGCGAGCGGCGTCATCCAGCTCGCGCTGCCGAGACAGTGGATGGCGAAATACCCGTTCAGCGTCATGGCGAAGTTGGTGACGGAACCGGCAATGGAGGCCCCGGTAAAAATGAGCAGGTATTTATTATGAACCAGAGAGCGGAAGATATCCCCGATCGAAGCTTCCTGTGCGGCGGCTCCGACATATCGCTCTTTCGTTTTGAAGTGAATGGGAAGAAGAGCACCGAAGCAGAGCAGAGCGATGATCAGAGCGGTGCTGCCCCAGCCGATTGCGGGAAAGAGCATCGGGACGGCGATCGCGATCAGGAGTCCGCCCAGATAGGTGAAAAAGGCTGCCAGAGAGTAGAGTTTGTTGCGCTCAGGCTGTTCCTCGGTCATGGCGGTGGCCAGCGCGTTGAACGGGACGTCGCAGAGCGTATAGCACATATCCCAGAGAATATACGCGGCGCTGGACCACAGGACTTTGACCTGAAGAGAGGCGTTTGCGGGTACGACAAAGAGAAAAACAGTGGAGAGAGGGATTGCGATGGTGGCGATTCTGAGCCACGGAAGATACTTTCCTTTTTTGAAATTGACCTTGTCCACCATCACGCCGAAGATGGGATCGTTGACGGCGTCCCACACCTTGGCGACGACAAAAATAATCGCCACGGCTGCGGCGGGAATGCCGATATTCGTCATGTAGAGCTGAAGATAACTCATGATCAGATAGTAGGACAGAATCGTACCGAAGGAATAGATGCCGAATGAGAACTGCTCACCGGCGCGTAGCTTGGTCTTGGTCATGGTGGCCTCCTTGCGCGGGATGGGTGAAAAATCACGGACTATTTTCTGCATTCAGAAGATTTTTCACTGTTTTTGCTTTTGTGCTTGCAGTTTATCATTCATTTTGTTACCGTTATATCGGAAACCATATAAAAATGTCGTTTATGCGAGGTTGTTTATGAAAGCAGCGGCGCGCAGGGCCATTAAGGAAAGTATGCTCAGCGGATACAGGCATCATTCGTATCAGATCGAGCGGCAGATCCATGATTACATTCTCTATGGGAAAGGGGACAGCAGTCTGGGAGAGATTCTGACGCTGGACACGTATGCGGATATCCTCGCACCGGACCGGCTGCGGGCCATGAAGAACGCGCTGATCTGCGCGGTGGCGGTGACGAGCCGGGCTGTGATCGCGGGCGGAGTGGAGAACGAGGCGGGATTTGCGCTCAGTGATTATTATGTCAATGAGATTGAGAAGGCGCAGAATGCGCAGCAGCTGGAAGCGCTGGCGAAAGAGATGAACGAGATGTTTCGTGAACTGGTGCAGGAGGCGGTGCTGCGGGCGCATTCCCTGCCCGTGGCGAGGGCGCTGCGTTATATCAGCCGCAGTTTGTACGAGCCATGCCGCGTCATGGATGTGGCGGATCATGTGGGACTCAATGTGCAGTATTTCTCGGCGCTGTTTAAAAAGGAGATGAACGAGGAGCCGTCGGCTTATATCCGCGGGCGGAAAATGCAGGAAGCCAGAACCATGCTGCTGCAGATGCATCATTCCGTCGTCCAGACTGCGGAGGAACTCGGATACTGCAGCGCCTCCCATTTCGTGCAGGCGTTCCGGAAATATTACGGCGTCACGCCAAAGCAGATGGTCCGGGGAGAGAGCTGGGAAGGAAAGGGGGAAAAAGAAAGATAGGAGACGGTGCGTCCGCAACAGTACAGTCCCGATTCTACTCAGCGGTCTGCAGGGCGATGGAGACGACGCCGTGCTCCGCTGCGCTGCACTCGATGGAGAGCTGTCCCGTGACTGCGTCGATCCGGCAGGCGTAGATGCCGCCACCCGTGCAGATTCCCTCGTAGGTGATGGGGCTGCCGTCTGTGGCGATGTGGTCGTCTGTGGACGGAGTAAGGGAGAGCACGGTGTCAAAAGCGTCTGTCAGCGCCTCATCGCAGATCTCGCCGGTGACACCCTGCTGGGCGCGCTGCGACATATAAGTCCGGTAGGCCGCTGTGAGGGCCTGTCTCGTCTGCACGCAGGAATCAATCTTGCTGTGCGCGATATAACGGGAGACCATCGGGGAGACGACGCCGATCAGGATCGCGGCGACGGCGATCAGGACGATCATTTCTACAAAGGAAAAAGAGTTGTGTTTTTTCATGGAAACCTCATTTCATCGTGAAGCGTCAGGACGGCGCGTGTTGTTTGCTTCTGGTCCTGTCAGCGGGCGCGTGTTTTCCGCTTTTGCGCTGTCAGGGCGGCGCGTGTTTTTCTGTTTCTGCGCTTGTCAGCGGGCGCGGGTTTTCTGCTTCTGTTCTTGTCAGAGGGGGAGCCGCCGCTGTGGCGGCTGACAGTGCACGCGCCTTTTTATTATCTGGCAAGAAACATCCGGACGATAAAAAAGATCATCGAACCGAACAGGAACAGCAGAATGCAGGGAATCAGCCAAACAGGGAGAGAGAGTCCGGCGGCAGCGGAGATGATGTTGACGGCAAACAGCAGGCAGAGCAGCAGTTTGAGAAAGTTCAGCATCGTTTTGGTAATCCGCAGGATCCGTCCCGTGTTCTCCTGCGTGAGTTCCACCGGAAAATTCCAGAGAGACGGAAGCTGTTCGGCGCCCCAGAGCAGCAGGAGAAGCCCCCAGCCGATCACGGTTTCAAAGATCAGCAGTTTCCGCCCGGCTGTCCGGCCGGAAGCGCCCATCGCAATCTCGGCGGGGATCGCGTCCCATGAGACGATCAGAAAGACGGTCGCCGCCAGAAGAAAAAGGACGGAGAGCACGGAAGCGGCTCTGTCGAATTTGTTTGCTTTTATTATAGAGTGAAACAGTTTCATAGAAATATCCATTCCGGAGCGCTTTACGCGACGGGGCGACGCAAATTTCAAATTTGCGTCTGCCATCATCGAGATTTGTGACGCTCCGGCACAAATCTCGGTGTGAAAAATAAGCTATCAAGCTTATTTTTCACACTAATATCCACTCCGCCGCCCCGGCTGACGGCACAAAATAGTAATGAAAGTTCTGCGTTCTTTCCAGCACATCCCATTTGAAAAAGGCGGTACAGGTGTTGCTTTTTTCATGCTACTGTTATTTTATCACATTCCCCGGCCTGTGAGGCGGGATGGTGAAAGAAATTCTGGCGTTATAAAATTCTGCCGTATATTTCTTTTGTCAGAAAATACGATTGACAGAAAAGAAATGTACGGCGTATGATTGGAATACAGATCGGCGCGGAAGACTGCTGTGCCGGATTTACACATTTGAATCAAGTCGCTTCGCCCGCTGCGTCAGGTACGTCGGGCTGATCTGAATTGCTCCGGTTCTTCCTTTATCCTCAGACGATTGGCCATCCATTAATCCGCCGTACTTCATTCATCAATCCACCGTAATCAATTCGCCGTAATTCATTTATCAACTTAACGCAGCAAACTGTTGCCGTCCATTTATCGCAATTGATTCATCAATTTACAACAATTCATGTACAGTCAGGCAGTTTGTCATCAGGCAATTTTTCGCTTTTCTGTTTTTGCACAATTCGCACATCGCCGGTCTTTTCACACACATTCCATGCACTATGAAACAAACAGGTAATTTCATACGGAGGCGTTTCGATGGGAGAGGAGAAGTATATTCTGCTGGTATTTCTGACGGGAGCCATGGCCACAGACCTTAAAAATGGAAAGATTTATAACGGTTGGATTCTCCCGGCGTTTCTGGCCGGTCTCCTGTGGCGGGCCGCATCGGCGGGCATTCGCGGGGCGCCCGGAATACTGCTCTCCATTCTGCTTCCGCTCGCGCTGCTTCTTCTGTTCTACGGAATCGGAGGAATCGGGGCGGGGGATGTCAAACTTCTCGTCACATCGTCTGTTTTTCTTCCGCTTCGATCTTTTTTCACCTGTCTGGGAGCGTCGTTTCTTATCGCGGCATTCCTGTCGGCTATTCTTCTTTTCAGGAGAAGAGAGCGGGGACTGCGCATTCATTTTGCGGTGCCGGTCGGCATCGGATTCATCTTACATTTGGGGGGATATTATTGAATACGAAATTTGTGGCGATTTTGGACGATGAGATCGGATACGCCTGCCATTTGATGGAATATCTGAAGACAAAAGATCTTCTGCCTCTGGAAGTACATGTCTTTTCCGATGCGGACAAGCTCCTGCGAGGGGATGTGATCGCACGGACGGCGCTTCTGGTTGTGGCAGAATCGGAATATTCCGCGAAAGTGGCAGAGGCGGGATTTATGAATCTGCTGATTCTGAACGAGAGCGACCGCTATCTCGGAGAAGAACCGGAAAATGTCAGCAAGTATCAGTCGATGGAGCTGATTTCCAAGGCGGTGCGCCGAAAGGTGACGGAGCTCCTCAGGGAAGAGGGAGAGGGGCTGCTGCCTGCCGTCAGACACACCGGGGCGCTGCAGATTATCGGTGTTTACACGCCGGTCAGACGCTGTCTGCAGACTACTTTTTCCCTGACGCTCGGACAGCTTCTGTCTCGGCGGGCCAAGGTGCTCTACCTGAATTTTGAGAATTTTTCCGGACTGGAATATATGCTGAACCGGGATTTCCGGGGATCGGTGAGTGATCTTCTCTATTATAACGAGTGCGCCAGAGAAAAGCTGGCGGCGCAGCTGGCGATGATGGTGGAAGATCTCAATGGGATGCATTTCATACCTCCGATGAAATCGTTTATTGAACTGCGGGCCATTCAGGCACAGCAGTGGATCGGGCTGTTCAAGAGCATCGAGAAGGTCACGGATTACGACTATCTGATTCTCGATCTCACGGAGGCGACGGACGGGTTGTTTTCCATTCTCCGCGACTGCACGGCGATCTATACGCTGACACGTCCGGACGGTTTCTCAGCGGCTAAGATCAAGGAGTATGAACTCACGCTGAAAAATATGCATTTCGAGGATCTGTGTACCAAAACGAGGCGATGGCAGCTGCCGGTATTCCGGGAACTGCCGTCCAGGCTTGAGAATCTCACACACGGAGAGCTGGCGGAGTATATCAGGGGGCTGCTGGAAAACGGGGATTACGCACTGCCGTAACGGTTGCGGTGAAAATACCGCAGCACAGGAGGCGGTCGCAGCAGAAATGCTACGGCACAGGAGACGGGGGTCGCCGGTCGCAGCGGAAATGCCGCGGCGCAGGAGGAAGAAAAGCATGCAGTCATATGAAACCATAAAAGAGGAAATCCACGCGGAGATTCTGAGGAAAATTGATTTTTCCAGAGAAGTGCCTGACGCGGAGGTTCTGGATCTGATCGATCAGGAGGTGGTGGAGAAGGGGAGAAAGGAACTGCTGCCCCTGCGGGAGAGAAAGCTCCTGCGGCAGGATCTCTACTACTCGATTCGCAAGCTGGATGTGCTGCAGGAGCTGCTCGACGATCCGTCTATTACAGAAATTATGATCAACGGAACCGATCATATTTTCATCGAGAGACAGGGAAGGGTGGAGCCGTACCATCAGCGCTTTACGTCGAAAGAGAAGCTGGGAGACGTCATTCAGCAGATCGTCGCCGGATGCAACCGAGTTGTGAACGAGTCGTCGCCGATTGCGGATGCGCGGCTGGAGAACGGGAGCCGCGTGAACGTGGTTCTCTCGCCGGTGGCGCTGAATGGTCCGGTGGTGACGATCAGGCGTTTCCCGGAACATCCGATTCGGATGAAGGATCTTCTGGCGTTCGGGACACTGTCGGAAGAGGTGGCGGACTTTCTCTGCAAAATGGTGCGGGCGGGCTACAACATTTTTGTCAGTGGAGGAACCGGATCAGGTAAGACGACGTTTCTCAACGCTCTTTCGGAGTTTATTCCCCCGGAAGAGAGAATTATTACCATTGAGGACAATGCGGAGCTGCAGATCGTCCATATTGAGAATCTCGTCCGTATGGAGGCCAGGAGCGCAAACATAGAGGGATGCCGGGAGATTACGATCCGTGATCTGATCCGGGCTTCACTCCGGATGCGTCCGGACCGGATTATCGTCGGAGAGGTCAGGGGAGAAGAGGCCATCGATATGCTGCAGGCGATGAATACCGGGCATCTTGTGTTCTCTTCTTGCCTGCACTACTTCCGTTAAAGAAATCGCTGTCACTATGCTGTTTTGCTACAATTACTTGCCCTGATTTGAGGAGTATATCAATGTCTCCGTTCGGTGGCATGTCAATTCTATCTATATAATTAAGAATCCTACCACGGTCTATGCTGGTGAAGTTTCGCAGGTCTGCAATGGCATCTCTGATACTTGAGAGTTTTGCCTTGACATAGGAATCATCAAGTTTTTTATTCTCTTGATTGCTGATGGTTTCTGCTAGCCTGTCAGTGTCTGCCGTGATATTGTTGATCCTAGTTTTGATACGATTTTTGGCTGCTTCTGTGAGTCCACCTTCTGAAAGTTGATCGATAAGGTTATCAAGTTGCTTTTCTTTTGCCTCCCTCTGCTTTTTCAGCTTGTTAAGCTCCTCTCCGTTGTATTGAGCTGTGTTCACGATCTCTGTTAAAATTTGCTCCAAAGAGATGCAAACTTCTTCTTGTTGATCAATAGTCTGCTTTAGAGCTTTTTTTGTGATCTCTTCAAGATCGTGTTCATAAATGCTACGAATAGGGTTTGGACAGTCTGAATGGCTTTTAATGCGATATATCGGGACAGTTTTCTTCCGGTCGGCAAATCCGAATTGGTATGGCTTGCCACAGACGGGGCAAAAAATTTTGCCTGCGTATTTGTGTATCCCTTGAAAGCGTGCCTGAGTGGTCTTTTTATCGGGCTTTTCGTATATGGTGATGCGGGTCTGGTGAATACGCTGTGCCATTACAAAAAGGTCTGTGTCTACTATCTGGAGATCCGGTCGTTCACAGAGTACCCATTGCCCCATCGGGAGTTTAATGCGCTTTGACTTGGTGTGACCTGTCCCTAGTTTAGTGGTGCGTTTGTTGATGTAAAACCTGCCTATATATCTCTCATCCCCGATGATGTTGGAGACTGTACGACCGCAAATGTTAATGCCCTCCTCTTTTAAAGTCCTCTGAATAGAGGCAGGAGTGCCATTACGATATACATAGTCTTCAAAGATCCTGCGGACAATAGCTGCTTGTTCTGCGTTGACGGTAATGGTCTTATCATCACGGTGCCAATCATAACCGTAGGAACAATCTTTTGCGCTGAGGATTTTCTGCGCACAACGGAGTTCGTGGACTTTTCGTCCATTGAGACTTTGCTGTTTTACAAACTGAGCATCCATGGCGTATTTGATACTGTGCAGAAGACCGGAGTTAAGGTCTTCAAAGTCGTGGATTTGATTATCATCTAATGTAAGTACTGTAGCACAATGATCAACCAGTAAATTATTAAGCATAAGGGAGTTAAGTTCGTCGCGGTTGAGGCGGGAAAGGCTCTTCGTGATAATGAGATCAAACCCGTCGTTGGATAATTGGTGGAGCATTGCATTGTACTGCGGTCTGGTAAAATCGTTTTTACCGGAGATACCGTCGTCAATATAGGTGGTAATGAGTCTGATGTTGGGATGATCTGCGATATAAGCTTTAGCAAGAGCAACCTGATTGGAGCAGGACTCTTTTTGCCCTTCGTTATCAGTAGATACTCTTGCATAAATGACAGCCCGAACGATGTCTGTACTGCCGATCTGTAGTTTTTGTTTTAATTCTTCTGCGTAACTCATAAGTTTCTCCTAGTACTTAAAAAAACCGTCTTGTAACGAATAAATGTCTAATTGGAGTTGTCCTCGTATCTTGAAAAAGTTAGCCGTTCTCCAATGGATATCAGCCAGATTGTGGATGAGAAGCAAGTCGTACTTATCTTTGTTTGTAATCAGTTCTTGTAACTGTATCTGTGCACTGTCCTTTTGGTAAAGGCTTTCATCGTAATATTGGTCGATTACAGTCCAATTTGTTTTCTTGTTAGTAAAGAGTGTGAAGATATCATTCCGTACCGGGATGACCTCTTTCATTTCGTTTGGTGTGCCATAGTGGCAGGTGTATGTAGCCACACGGAGAGTTTTATCAAATGGGGCATCTTCCCGGGTAAAGATGCCATTGGCGATGGAATATATCTGTAAACCGTTGTCTTGGAGCTGTTGCATAATTTCCAGACATTTACCGGTGTTTTTTGCTATATGATAGAAGTCCTTGGTAACAAGAGCATCATACTTATCGGAGTTGGCAAGGAAACGGTCAAATTCAGTTCGTGCTGATCTTTTCAAATTCATGTCGCAATAGATAGCAGCAACATCAAGTCCCACGGAAACGGCGTATTCCTCGAGTGCTTGTAGCTGATCTTTATAGATCTTAGGTCTTTGTGTATTCTTATTTGTGAAGTGGTATATTGCAGCCTTTTGGCTCATTGCTGTAAAGCTCCTTGATGATTTTTTATGCTTTGCTTTGTCTGCTTTAACAAAGTTGTGGGACATCAGATTGTCGGTAAACAGGTTTATGCAGCAGATTTGTCTTTTGCAGAGCCTACAATCTTGTGTGCGGCTTTGTCATAAATATCCTTGTCTATTACGTTGGCGCACAACAGATCGTTTAGGAGTAGGAGTTCCAGTGGGATGTTGGTCTTCTTCTCGTTCATGGCGTTTCCTCCGTTCTGTGTGATACTTGGTCTCCATGAAGATAGGCAATCAGAGAATCCTTGGGGATTCGCACCAGTCTACCAATTTTGATGTGTGGGAGATCTTGCTGCTTGACGTGTCGCCTGACGGTTGCAGGTGTTATATTCAGAATTTCGGCCACATCTGTTATGCTTAATGCGGCGGGGTAATTTTTCAATAATTCCTCCATTCTTGACCTCCTTATCATAAAAGCTTTTTTTAGAACATTTTTGTTCTTTCTAAAAACATGTTAGCACACAAAAAAGCTTTTTGCAAGAACAAATTTGCTCTATAGAATAAAAAAGTGACGATAGATGTACTTTTTTGTTTATAAAAGAGCAGAAATGTGATATTATATAAGAGCAATTTTATAAGGAAGAGAGGTGTGTTATGGCTATTTTTATGAATATGTTCGGTGGGGAAGATTTTGCCGATATCAATGAAGATAGATCTGGTGCTCGTATTGGTGAGCGGATTAAGAAAATACGGGAAGCCCGAGAGATGACACGAGCTGAACTTGGGGAACTTGTTGGTCTGGACCAGAACAGGGTACAGCAATATGAAAATGGGAAGCGTAAACCAAAGATTCCGTTGTTGAAAAAATTTGCAGCAGCATTAGGTGTTGAAACAATAGCACTTATGGATCCGACTACGGAAAGTTATGTCGGTGCTATGTACGCTCTTTTCCAGATGGAAGAAAAACTGGATATGAAGATTGTGAAGAAGGATGATTGTTACTGTCTACAGTTTGGTGATGGGAAGTTTGGTGGAATGAACAATTACCTCAGTAAATGGTATGAAGTCCGTCAGGCATTGGATGAGGCGATGCCAAATCTTACCGATGAAGAACGGAAGAAGAAAGTCTTTGATTATAATATGTTTGAGTGGACGTATCCGGGTGGTATAGCGATGAATGCATACAGAAAGTATGACGAACATCCGATAAATCGGATGCAGGAGATACGAGAAGATAGTGAGTATTTTAAGTCGATGATGGAAGAGGTGGAGAGGAGCAGTCAGGAAGATAACAGATGAAGGCTGTTTTTCATGTGACTGTATTAAAATTAAGAAGATATAAGGGATTTGATAAAGTACTCTCCATGTTTATCTTCAAAATAGGCTTGATATTATTTTGGGCATAAAAAAACTCCCGCCATAAAAGCGAGAGGGTTGAGAAACGTTTATCAGAATTTATTCAGATTCAGCTTCGGGATCAACGCCATGCGCACGGAGAAG
>JAUNGV010000053.1 GCA_030524225.1 Eubacteriales bacterium | reverse complement strand
ATTTACAAAGAGGGAGTCTTGCGTTACAAACGGGACTCTCGGATTGCTATTCACCTCCTATGGTTGGAATTCATCAATTTTGTGTTAGAAATGGCAAAAATAAATCAAGTATTTTTCCTACAATATTAATATAGTACAACTAAGAAGAGAAAAGGAAAAGCATAATTCAGGCGTCTTCTGACCGGGATAAAACAGGAAGGAGCCACAGAAGGATTCCGGAAGGTCCGGAGCGGTTCTTGGAGGCGCGGAGTGATTCCGGAAGAGCCGGAGCAGTTCCCGGAGACGAAGAGGCGGTCCCGAAAGGGGCTGCGTTGGGAAGAAGCAAAAGTTTGCTCCCGGATGACGGCACAGAAAACGTCAGAAAAACAGAAATGGAATAAGGAGGAGAACGGTATGTATTTTAAAAATGACAACGGCGCGCTGATCGCCCGTTTAAACGGCGAGACGCTGCGCATCGAGGCATGGGGACAGGATTCCCTGCGCGTGCGCTCGACGATGCTTCCTGAATTCGCGGCGCAGGACTGGGCGCTGACAGAGGAGGTGGCGGCGCAGAATCCCCTCGTTGAGATCACCGAGGAGGATCACTGGGTCGGAGACGGCACGATCGATAAGAGACCGATCGCATCCATCACGAACGGACGCATTAAGGCGGTTGTGAATTTCAGTGGCGTGATCACCTATTACAGAGACGGGGAGAAATTCCTGCGCGAGTACTACCGCTTCTATGACGGGACGCTCAGCCGCGAGAGCCGGTGCCTTAAGATTGTGGGGCGCGAGTGGAAGGGAATCATCGGCGGCGGCGAGTTTTCTCTCAATCTGAAATTCGAGAGCAGCGACGGGGAGAAGATCTTCGGCATGGGACAGTACCAGCAGCCGTACATGGATCTGAAGGGATGCGAACTGGAACTGGCGCAGCGCAATTCGCAGATCACGGTTCCGTTTGCGGTTTCCAGCCTCGGTTATGGCATGCTCTGGAATAACCCGGCAGTCGGGCAGGTGACGTTCGGCAAGAACTACACGGAGTGGATCGCGCGCTCGACGAAGCAGATGGATTACTGGCTCACGGTGGCTGACGCACCGAAGCAGATCCTCGCCAACTACACCGCGGTGACCGGACGCGCGCCGATGTTCCCGGAGGACCGCATGGGGCTGTGGCAGTGCAAGCTCCGTTACCGCACCCAGGAGGAGGTTCTCTCCGTGGCGCGTCAGTATCAGAAGGAAGGGATCAAGATCGACCAGATCGTGATTGACTTCTTCCACTGGACGGTGCAGGGCGACTGGAAATTTGACAAGACGTACTGGCCGGATCCGAAGGCGATGGTGGACGAGCTTCACGCGATGGGAATCAAGGTGATTGTCTCCGTATGGCCGTCTGTCGACCGCAAGAGCGAGAATTTCGGGCCTATGATGGAGCGGGGTCTGCTGATTCGCACGGAGCGCGGCGCAGCGCAGACCTACGACTATCAGGGCGACTGCGTGGAGATTGATCCGTTCAATCTCGAGACGAGAGAGTACGTCTGGGAAGTCTGCAAGAAGAATTACTACGACTTCGGCATCGACGCGTTCTGGCTGGACAACTCCGAGCCGGACTACGGCGTCTATGATTTCGAGAATTACCGTTATCAGGCGGGACCGGCTCTCTCCTGCAGCAATATGTATCCGCAGATGTACAGCCGTGTCTTCTATGACAAGATGAAGGATCTGGGCGACGGCAATGTCGTGAACCTCCTGCGCTGCGCGTGGGCGGGCAGCCAGAAGTATGGAAACGTGGTCTGGTCGGGTGATGTGCCGAGCACCTTCGAGGCGTTTTACGATCAGTTGCAGGCTGGTCTGAACATGGGACTGGCAGGTATTCCGTGGTGGACGACGGATATCGGCGGCTTTATGACGGATGATGTGGACGATCCTGATTTCCGTCAGCTTCTGATCCGCTGGTATGAGTTTGCGGTGTACTCCGCAGTGTTGCGCATGCACGGTGACCGTGGCCCTTACAATATCCCGCCGCTGGATAACCGCGACTGGGGCGGCGGCTACCTGCACACCGGTCAGCCGAACGAGCTGTGGAGCTACGGAGAGGACAATTACCGGATCATGAAGAAGTATTACGATATCCGGATCTCCATGCACGATTACATCCGCGATCTGTACAAAGAGGCGTCGGAGAACGGATCCCCGCTGATCCGTACGATGTTCTACGAGTTCCCGGAGGATGCAAAGTGCTGGGAGCTGCAGGATCAGTACATGTTCGGCAGCGAGTATCTGGTGGCACCGATCTTCGCGCTGAACCAGTTCGAGCGAGACGTCTATCTGCCGGCGGGCAAATGGGTTGACGAGCGCGACGGCAAGGAGTACGAGGGCGGACAGACGATCCACACCGACGCGCCGCTCGACGCGATGCCGGTGTTCAAGAGAGTGAGATAACAGGGAACTCCCCGCCCGCGCAGGAGAAACTGCCTGTTAGGCGGAACTGCGGCGCGGAACAGATTTCCTGCAGCGGGGAAATTGTTTTCCGGAATTGCGGAAACAGAAAGACATTGCGTTCTCAGAATTGAAAAAGTAAAAAAGAGGCTGTCGCACCGATGATCCAAAATCCACGGCGCGGCAGCCTCTTTTTAAGAATTTGCGGTGAGCTTGTCCGCCCACTCCGCTTCCTTAAATCCCACAAGCACGAAGTCTGCTCCCACGACGAGCGGGCGTTTGACGAGCATTCCGTTCTGCGATAGGAGATCGATCTGCTCCTCCTCAGACAGGGACGGCAGTCTGTCTTTTAATTTCATTTCCTTGTAGAGATTGCCGCTCGTGTTGAAGAACTTTTTCAGCGGCAGTCCGCTGCGGCGCAGCCAGTCTGTCAGTTCCTCTTTCGTCGGATTCTCCTCCACAATACTCCGCTCTGTAAAGACGACGCCGTTTGCCTCCAACCATTTCAGAGCTTTGAGGCAGGTCGAGCATTTGCGGTAAACTAAGACGGTGATGGTATTGTTCATGGGTATTCTCCTTATGTGTTCTTTCCCTGAGAGTAGCGCGGGGCTTTCTGTTTGTCAACAAAACAGAATAGAGATAAAATGTTGACATATCAACAAAATGAGTCTACAATGGCAAAGTCCCGGGATGAAAGAGCGCAGAGTTGTGATGCAAAGCGCTTTGACGGGGAGAATCGTTTGTCATGCAAAAACAAGAAACCGCCTGTGCGGATTTCTGTGCACAGTGCCGCGGCGAAGCTGCGGCGGAAAGGGTAACCATGAGTATTCAGATTATTACAGATTCCGCATCCGACATTCTGCCGCCCCACAGGCCGGAGATTACGGTGCTGCCGATGACGATTACGTTCGGAGAGACCCAGTACCGTGACGGGGTGGATCTTTCCCATCACAGATTCTATGAGCAGATGGTGGAGAGCGAGGAACTGCCGCAGACGAGCCAGATTAATCCGATGCAGTTTACGGAGGCGTTCCGGGAGCAGGCGGAGGCAGGCAATGTGTCCATCGCTGTGGTGATTTCTTCTAAGCTCTCCGGGACATATCAGAGCGCCTGCATCGCGGCGGCGGATTTCCCGGAGGGGGTCTATGTGGTGGACAGCGAGAGCGCAGCGATGGGAGAGCGCATTCTGGTAGAGCGAGCCCTGCAGCTGGCGGACGAGGGGCTGGAGGCGTCGGAGATTGTACGCCGTCTGGAAGAGGAGAAAAAGAATATCTGCGTGGTCGCCCTGCTCGATACGCTGGAGTATTTAAAGAGAGGCGGGCGGATTTCCAAATCGGCTGCGGCCATCGGAGGACTTCTGTCGATCAAGCCCGTCGTCACGGTGAAGGAGGGAGAGGTCTGCCTGCTCGGGAAGGCCCGCGGTTCCAAGAACGGGAACAATCTGCTGATCCAGGAAATCAGTAAGACGCCGGGCATTGATTTTGAGAAACCGATCTGTCTGGGATACGCGGGATTCAGCGATGCCATGCTGCAGAAATACATCGGGGACAGCAGAGCGCTCTGGGAGGATCATGTGGAGCAGCTGGAGATTGGAACGATAGGAGCGGCGATCGGGACGCATGTCGGCCCCGGCGCGTTTGGCGTGGCATTTTTCAAGAAACAGTGCCGCCCTTGACTTTTCTGATTCCGTATGGGAAACTAAAACAAAATACAACACCGGAGGACATGCGGTCGCAACTGCATGCTCAGACAAGGTGACGGGTGCGCCCGGTTAGTGAAAGACGGCAGAGAATCGCCGCCTGAGGTAGCCGGGCGTTTTTTGTTTTATGAAGGAGGATAAGGGAAAATTATCATGCACATCAGGTTATCGGATCACTTCACATACGGGCGTCTTCTGCGATTTACGTTCCCGACGGTTATCATGATGCTGTTCACTTCGGTCTACAGCATTGTGGACGGACTGTTCGTCGCGAATTTTGTCAGCACGAATGCGCTTGCCTCGATCAATATCATCTATCCGCTCATTATGATGGTGGGCGCGTTCGGATTTATGCTGGGCTCCGGCGGAAGCGCCGAAATTTCCCGCACGCTGGGCGAGGGGAACAGGAAGAGGGCGCAGGAGATTTTCTCTCTGCTGATTGTGGTGATTCTGGTGCTTGGTATCGTGCTGTCCGCATTCTGTCTCTATTATATCAGGCCGCTCTGCCGTCTCTTCGGTTCGAGCGATCTGCTGATGGAGGACTGTGTGGCCTACGGGGCGATTCTTCTGATCGGGACGCCCGCGTTCATGCTGCAGAGTGCGTTTCAGACGTTCTTCGTGACGGCGGAGAAGCCGCACACGGGGCTGGCGCTGACGGTTGCGGCCGGTATGACGAATATTGTATTCGACTATGTCTTTATCTGTGTGATTCCGCTGGGGATCGCGGGGGCGGCGATTGCGACGGTGTTGGGGTATCTGGTCGGCGGCGTGATTCCGGTCTTTTACTTTCTGCTGCCCAATACGAGCCGCCTGCGTCTCGTGCGTCCCGGCTGGTACTGGCGCACGCTTCTGCACAGCTGCGCCAACGGTTCCTCGGAGATGTTCTCCAATATTTCCATGTCGATTGTGACACTCCTGTATAACCTGCGCCTGATGGAGATGATCGGGGAGGACGGCGTGGCGGCGATTTCCGTGATTATGTATGTGAGTTTTATTTTTATCGCGGTGCTGCTGGGCTTCTCCATCGGCTGTGCGCCGATCATCGGCTACCATTTCGGAGCGGATAACCGTGCGGAGCTGCAGAACATGTTCCGTAAGAGCTACGCGATTATTCTGGTGGCGTCGGTGGGCATGACGGTGCTGGCGGAGGTCTTCGCGCGTCCGCTGGTGGCTGTCTTTATCAGCGACAAGCCGGAACTGATTACGCTGACGACGCATGCCTTCCGGCTGTATTCGATCTCCTATCTGCTGAGCGGGATCAATATTTTTGCCTCGGCTTTCTTCACGGCGCTGTGCAACGGGGCGATCTCGGCGATTATCTCGACGCTGCGTACGTTGATCCTGCAGGCGGCGATGATCTTTATTCTGCCTGTTTTCCTGGGGCTCAACGGAATCTGGCTGGCTGTGGTGGCCGGGGAGATTCTGACGCTGGCGGTCTCGCTCTATTTCCTGATCAGGAACAGGGAGCGGTATCATTATGTGTAGTGCCGCGCTGCCCCGTCCTGCAGGGAGCAGTCCGGCAGAGCGCCCCGGAGGCGGACTGCCTGCAGGAATAGCGGCCTGCATCGGATTTTATGGCCTTTTGATTAATTATTAAGACAAGATTAAATCTCTCTGCGCTGCAAAATGTGGTATCCTGTTACTATTGTGGGCGGTATCCGTCTGGCAGCGGAAGGGTATTGCGGCTGTGCGGCGAACGAAGATGGCGGGAAGAGGCCGGAGCGGTTCGCGGCGCGCAGGGAGAGTATACGGAGGCAGCTGCGGCTTGTCGGCCATGGGCGGACGGCGCGGCTGCTTTTTTGCGGAGACAGAGCGTGACAGGATACTGCGGAAGCAGGACGGTGCGGAGTCAGGGCGTGTCAGGATGCTGCGGGAGCAGGACGGTGCGGAGTCAGGGCGCGGCAGGATACTGCGGAGCCGGGCGCTGTGGACTGTGGAGTCAGGGTGCTGCAGGACGCCGCAAAGCAGGCGGCGGGGTGTCTGGCCGCGGTGCTGCAGACGGGGTGAGGCAGAGGAGTGGGTATGGAGCAGAGAGAGAGACCGGTAATCCGTGTGCGGGATCTGTACAAGATTTACCGGGTGGGAGAGACGAGAGTGCGCGCCTTAAATGGCGTGGATTTTGCCATACAGCGGGGAGAATTCTGTTCGATTGTGGGAGCCTCCGGCTCCGGTAAATCGACGCTTCTGAATATGCTGGCCGGACTGGAAAAGCCGACAAAGGGCGAGATTGTGATCGCAGGAGAACATCTTGAGAAAAAATCGGAGAATGAGCTTGTCCGGTTCCGGAGAGAGCATATCGGCTTTATTTTTCAGTCGTTCAATCTGATGCCTACGATGACAGCGCTGGAGAATGTGGCGCTGCCGCTGACGTTTCAGGGCGTGGCCAAAGAAGTGCGGATGAAGAAAGCGGCGGCGCTTCTGGATCTCGTGGGACTGACGAAATACAGGAATCACAGACCGACGCAGATGTCGGGAGGACAGCAGCAGCGTGTCGGGATCGCGCGGGCGCTTGTGGTGGATCCGGAGATCGTCTTTGCGGACGAACCGACAGGAAATCTGGACTTCCGCACGTCAAACGAGGTGATGGAACTGATGCGCACCATTGTCAGAGAGAAGCGCCAGACGCTCGTGATGGTGACGCATGACAATCATCTGGCGGGTTTTGCGGACCGGATTTTTCATATTCTGGACGGAAAGATCGTCAATATCGAGGAGACGCGGCAGGCGGAGCAGTCCGAATGACAGGTTCCGGGATCGCAGGAATAATAGGAACAGAGCAGATACGAGGAAACAGGGAGGGAGAGCATGAGAGGGAAAAGAGGAACATGGAGGATGCGGGCGGTTTCACTGGCGCTGGCGGGAATGCTGGCGGCGGGGGGAGCGGCGGCGCTCCCGGTGATGCCGGCACAGGCGGAGACGACGTATATCAACGACGACCAGAGAGCCGCGGCGGATGCGGAGATGGTTTATTATAAGGAAAGACTGATCGCGAGAGAGAATCCGGAGCAGTATATTCTGGATAAACTGGAGGATATACTCTACAGCGGAATCTATTACATCGCGTATACGGAGACGCTGACCGAGAGCGATATGTGGGCGTACGTCGCGCAGATCAAGGGCGAGATGGACGCGGCGGTCGCCGAGAGCGGGGAGCCGACGACGACTACGGAGTTTCTGGCCTTTGCGGACAACTGGACGACGCCGACGGTCTCCTATGGACAGAGCGTCAGTATCGTGCTTCCGCTGATCAATCTGGGAGAGGAGGAACTGACGGATCTGCTGGTGGAGCCGGTCATTTCCAATGATGTCAGCGAGTGGCCCTTCAAACCGGACAGCACCGGCTACACGCAGAATTTCAGCGAGATCCCGGGGTGCGCGACGAAGCTCTACGACGAGGCGTATTTCAACCGGCGTGAGCTGACCTATACCTTTACGGCGCGGGATGATGTTCTCACGGGCTACTACCCGCTGACTTTTGAGGTCTGGTACAGCAAGGACGGCATCCGCTGCGAGGAACCTGTGGAACTGACGGTTTACGTCTACTGTCAGGGCAAACCCGGCAGCGGGAAAATCGGTTCCAGCGAGCAGACCAACGTCTCACAGCCGCGTATTATCGTCACCGGATTCGAGACGGATCCCGAAGAAATCTATGCGGGCGATACGTTCACGCTGACCATTCATGTCAAAAACACGTCGCCCGACACCGCGGTCAACAACGTGCTCTTTGACCTCCAGGCAGTGGAAGGGGGGACGGAGAGCAGCAACGGAACGGTGACGAACAGCTATGCGGCCTTCCTGCCGACTTCCGGATCGAGTTCTGTCTATTTTAACAGTATACCGGCGGGCGGCAGCACCGATCTCGTGATGGAGATGGAGGCCAAAGCGGATCTCTCCCAGAAGCCGTATGTCGTGACGGTCAAGATGAAGTATGACACGGAGCAGAAAGCGGATCTGACCGACGAGGCCAAGGTGTCTGTTCCGGTCAGACAGGTCTCGAAGTTCGATGCGAGCACGCCGGAGATCAATCCCGCGAGCATTCTGGTCGGAGAACAGTCGAATGTGATGTTTCAGATTTACAATACGGGCAAAACGACGCTCTACAATGTACAGGTGAAGTTCGAGGCGGACAGTGTGACGGGCGGAGACTCCTTCCTCGGAAACCTCGCGCCGGGAGCGACCGGCAATGTGGACGCCATGGTGACCGGTGTGGCTCCGACGATGGATGACGGGACGGTAACCGCCGTCGTGATTTACGAGGACGAGGCGGGGAATCAGACGCGCATGGAGAAGCAGATCGAACTGTTCGTCAGCGAGATGCCGGCGGACGACGGGATCTATGAGATGCCGGAGGATGACGGAACGCAGCAGGGCAATACGGGACTGTGGATTACGGTGGGCGTGATTGCGGGCATTGTTGTGGTGGTTCTGATTGTTGTGATCGCGGCGCTGCGGATCCGGAAAAAGAAGAAAGCGGCGAAGGAGCTGAGAGAGGATCTGGACGCGCTGGAGGCGGACGAGAGCAAGTAGGCGTTGCACTGACTGGCGAACAGGCCGCGGAATGCGGCGCGCTGCAGTGACCGGAGAGGCAGGCCGCGGATTGCGGTGTGCTGCGCTGACCGGCGGTAATCATCTGCGCGGACTTTCATTTGCCGCGCCGCAGACAGGCTGCGGCAGGAGGGTATGTATGAGATGGCTTGATTTGCTGCGCATGAGCCTGAGCAGCTTGTTTAAGAGAAAGGTGCGGACTGTGCTGACCGTCCTCGGCGTGGTGATCGGCACGGCGTCCATTGTCGTGATGATTTCGCTGGGACTGGGACTGAACAAGTCGGCGACGGATCAGATCGAGGAGTACGGCGGACTGACGACGATTCGGGTACAGGAGGGGCGCGGCGGCTCCTCTTCGTACAGCGGCGGGGCGACCGTTGTCTTCTCCGCGTCTTCCTCCTCGTCCAAGGATCAGGTGATGCGTCTGGATGACGCTTCTCTGGAAGTGCTGGGCAGTCTGTCCCATGTAAAGAGCGTCTCACCGATCCTGCAGATCAATGTCATCGCGAAGTACGGAGCGTATCTCAACGACTACATGCAGGTCAAGGGGATGACGCAGGAGGGCCTTGAGGGGCTGGGATTCGAGATCGGAGAGGGAACGCTGCCGCAGCCCGGCAGCGAGCTGACCTTTTTCTACGGAAACATGGTGGCGGCTGATTTTTACAATCCCAAAACTTATGATTATCCGTACTACTCGACCGGAGAGGCTCCGGTGGATTTTACGAAGGACACGGTGTTCTTTATTTTTGACAGGGACGCGTACTATGCGACGCAGAACAGCGGAGGATCGCAGCAGACGGGGGCGGGGAGTGGTTCGGGAGACAACTCCGGAAACGGGTCGCAGCAGCCGCCGAAGAAATACCTGATTCCGACGGCTGGCGTTGAGAAGGCGGCGGAGGACGGCAGCTGGGGAATGAACAGTTCCTCCGTGTACTGCGATCTCGACACGCTGAAAGCAACCTTAAAGCGTATCTTCCGCAACAAGGCGATTCCGGGACAGCCCACGACGTCCAGCGGCAAGCCGTATAAGGAGATCTATTATTCCCAGGTGGATGTGAGCGTGGACGACATCGATCATGTGATGGAGGTGCAGGAGCAGATCAAGGCGCTCGGCTACGAGGCGTACAGCAATATCGAGTGGCTGGAGGCGACGCAGGAGCAGTACGCGAATATCCAGGCGATGCTGGGCGGAATCGGCGCGGTCTCTCTGCTTGTGGCGGCGATCGGCATCACCAATACGATGATGATGTCGATCTACGAACGGACGAAAGAGATCGGAGTGATGAAGGTGCTGGGCTGCGATATGAGGAATATTCAGGCGATGTTTCTGATGGAGGCGGCGTATATCGGCCTGCTCGGCGGAATTATCGGTCTGGGGCTGAGTTACGGGATTTCTGCGGTGATTAACAAGGTTGTCGCCGCCAGCGGCAATATGGCCACGCTCTCCCTGATTCCTCCGTGGCTGGCGGGGGCGGCTGTGGTTTTTGCCATTGTGATCGGCATGGCGGCCGGATTCTTTCCGTCGAGAAGAGCGATGAAACTCAGTCCTCTGGCGGCGATCCGGAATGAGTAATTTTATGTACCTACTTTCGTACACCTCTTGCGGGAGAAGCGCGATTTCGTTTATGATGGAAGAAACAGAGGAAAGGAGTTTATGGCAATGGTCAACACGCAGAAAGTCACAGACGATATTATATGGATCGGGGGAAGCGAGAGGAGACTGTCCCGTTTTGAGAACCTCTTCCCTCTGCCGAACGGCGTTTCCTACAACAGCTACGTCGTACTTGATGAGAAGACGGCTCTGCTCGACACGGCGGATCTGTCCGTGGCGGGACAGTTCATGGAAAATCTCGAGGCGGCGCTGCAGGGACGCGATCTCGATTATATGGTAATTCACCACATGGAGCCGGATCACTGCTCCCTGATTGCGGATGTGATGAAGCGCTATCCGCAGGCGACGCTGGTCGGAAACGTCCGCACGTTTGCCTTCCTTCTGCAGTTCTTCCCGGAGCTGGAGAGCGCGGCGAAGCTGGAAATCAAAGAGGGCGATGTCCTGAGCACCGGCAAGCATAATTTCCACTTTGTCTTTGCGCCGTTCGTGCACTGGCCGGAGGTCATGGTCTCCTATGATGACGCGACGAAGACCCTGTTCTCGGCGGATGCATTCGGCACTTTTGGCAGTGTGGACGGCAGCATTTTTGCGGATGAGCACGATTTTGAGAGGGAGTATCTCGACGATGCGCGCCGTTACTACGCTAACATTGTCGGCAAGTACGGGCCGCAGACGCTGGCGATTCTGCAGAAGGCGTCCGGTCTTGATATTCAGATGATCTGCCCGCTGCACGGCCCGGTCTGGAGAAAGGATCTGGGCTGGTTTATCGACAAGTATCAGAAGTGGGGATCCGGAACGCCGGAGTCCGACGACATTCTGCTCTTCTACGCGAGCATTTACGGTCACACGGCGAGCGCGGCGCAGACGCTGGCGGCGAGCCTGCAGGCAAAGAGCGGCAAAAAGGTTGTGGTGTACGATGTGTCCGAGACGGACGTTTCCTTCCTGATCGGCGAGATCTGGCGCTGCGGCAAGATCGTCCTGATGTGCCCGACGTATAACGCGGGAATTTATCCGAAGATGAAGGATCTGATCGCCGATATGGAGGCGCTCGCGGTGCATGACCGCACCTTCGCGCTGGCGGAGAACGGCACATGGGGACCGGTGACGGTCAAGCTCATGCGCGATCGTCTCTCGGCGCTGAAGAACTGCACGATCCTTGAGCAGACGCTCACGATTCGCAGCGCCCTGCATGAGAAGGACAGGGAAGCTCTGGAGAACTTCGCACAGGCGATTGCAGAGGCGTAAAAGACAGAAGAAAGGCATCCGCTTTAGGGCGGGTGCTTTTCGTTATTAAAATGTGCGCGGCAGGAGCGGCAAACAGAACGGTTTGTGGTATAATCATAAAGATACACCGGCAGGGGAGGAGATCCGGGAGCGGGCAGCCGCGCTGCTGCTGCGGACGGGCCACTCAGGTGTTACTGCCTCCGGACAGACAAGGTGTAGTTGTGAACATATCATATTTCCAGGAATTTCCAAGAAAGGACAGAGGACACATATGCGCAAGACGAAAATCGTATGTACCATAGGGCCGGCGAGCGAGAGTGAGGAGATGCTGCGAAAGCTGATCAAGGCGGGAATGAACGTGGCGAGATTCAATTTTTCCCACGGAGATCACGCGGAGCACGAGGCGAAGTTCAAGCGGCTCGTCAGAATCCGCAAGGAAATGAATCTTCCGATCGCAACACTGCTCGATACAAAGGGACCGGAGATTCGTCTGCGTGATTTTAAAGACGGGAAAGTGGAGCTGAAGAAGGGACAATCCTTTACGCTGACGACGGACGAGATCCTCGGCGATGAGAACCGCGCTTCGGTTACGTTCAAAGGGCTGGTCAACGATGTGGAGCCGGGCGGAACGATTCTGATCGACGACGGCCTGATTGAGCTTCATGTTGATAAGGTGGGATCGACGGATATTGCGTGTACGGTCATCAACGGCGGTCCGGTTTCGAACCACAAGGGCGTCAACGTGCCGGGCGCGGATCTGTCGATGCCGTTTATCAGCGAGCAGGACAGGGCGGATATTATTTTCGGCTGTCAGATGGGCTATAATATTATTGCGACGTCCTTTACGCGCACGGCGCAGGACGTTTATGATGTGCGCAGGATTCTCGACGAACAGGGCAGTCATATGAAGGTCATCGCCAAAATCGAGAGCATTCAGGGCGTTAAGAACCTTGAGAGCATCCTTGACGCGGCGGACGGAATTATGGTGGCGCGCGGTGATCTCGGCGTGGAGGTACCGCTGGAGGCGGTTCCTGTTCTGCAGAAACAGATGATCAAAATGGCGGAGTTAAAGGGCAAGACGGTTATCACCGCGACGCAGATGCTGGATTCCATGATCCATAATCCGAGACCGACGCGGGCGGAGACCACCGACGTGGCGAATGCGATTTATGACGGTACCTCGGCGATCATGCTCTCCGGAGAGACCGCGCAGGGCGCGTACCCGGTGGAGGCGGTGGAGACGATGAGCCGGATCGCGGAGCGCACGGAGAAGGATATTGATTACGCGAACCGGATGCAGCGCAGACTGATTGCGAGCGAGGGGGCTTCGGATGTGACGACGGCGATCTCCCATGCGACCTGTACGGTGGCGGACGATATTAACGCCAAGGCAATCATCACAGTCACGATTTCCGGCTTCACGGCGGAGCGTCTCTCCCGATATAAACCGGGATGCCCGATCATTGCCTGCACGCTGGAACCGAATGTGGCCTGCCAGGCGAATCTGTATTTTGACGTGATACCGCTGATTATTCAGCCGGAAAAGGATACGGAGAGGCTTTTTGACTCCGCGGTTCGGCAGGCGCAGCTGGCGGGACTCGTGAAATCGGGCGACAGGGTTATTATCACTGCGGGCGTGCCTCTGGGCATCTCCGGCAAGACAAATATGATCCGTGTTGTGGAGATTCCGTAGAAGACAGCCAATCAGTTTGAAACAAGTCAGTGTTTCATGACGCATTGACACCTTCCGCAGAACCGCGGATGACAGGATGATATAGCGTATATCAATGGGAACAGGGCGGGGGAGTGCCGTGAACAGAATTTTTTGCATTATGGGAAAAAGTGCATCGGGAAAGGATACGCTCTACCGCTCTCTGATGCGCGATCAGACGCTGGATCTGAAAAAAGTCGTCATGTACACGACGAGACCGCCGCGCGACCGGGAGGAGGACGGACGGGAATATTATTTCACGTCGGAGCCGATGTTCCGGGCGATGGAGAAGGCGGGCAAGGTGATTGAGTCAAGGGAATATCAGACGGTCTACGGCGCGTGGTATTATTACACGGCGGATGACGGTCAGATTGATTTGTCCGCCAATAACTACCTTGTGATTGGAACGCCGGAGTCGTTTGCCGCTCTGCGCGCGTTTTACGGAAGAGGACGCGTCGTGCCGGTTCTGATCGAGGTGGACGACGGGGAGCGGCTTCTCCGCGCGGTGCAGAGAGAACAGAAGCAGAGAGAGCCGCATTACGAAGAGGCGTGCCGCCGCTTTCTGGCGGATCAGGCGGACTTTTCCGAGGAGGCGCTGCGCAGGGCGGGGATCCGCCGGCAGGACAGATTCCCGAACCGGAATCTGAAACAGTGTGAGGAGATCGTCAGCCGCTACATCCGGCAGGCGATCAGCGGAGACAGAGAGAAAGATGTGCCGGAGGCGTCAGCCGGGGCGTCCGGAGCTAAGAGCCGGGCTGTCCGGGACAGACAGCCGGGGCGGCGTGCGCACCGCACAGGAACAGAGGAAAAGCAGACGCGCCGCGCAGACGCCGGCGTGACGGGAAAGAGAAAGCCGGCTGCTTCCGGCGGCCGCGGGGACAGCCTGCACAGGCAATCGGGAGTGCGTCCGCACCATGCGAAAGCAGACAGGGCGGAAAACACCGGGATGACGGGCGCTGGCAGCGGCGTCCGGCACAGACAGCCGCTGCACCGCGCCAAAGCGGAGCAGGCGGGAAAGACAGAGACAGTGCGTTCCGGAGAATATCGGGAGCGCGGACCAAAGAGTACGGGAAGGACACATGCACGGGTTTACGCAGATCATCGGACAACCTAAAATCACGGCGCATCTGCAGAAGGCGCTGCGGACGGGCAACATCTCCCACGCCTATCTGCTGACCGGAGAGAGGGAGTCCGGCGCAGAGTGGATTGCAGAGGCTTTTTCCGCGGCGCTGCAGTGTGAACATCCCGTGGAAAAAGAGGGACTGCTGGAGGCATGCGGCACCTGTCTCTCCTGCGCGCAGGCGCAGTCGGGCAGCCAACCGGATATTATCTGGACGGAGCATGCCAAACCCAATACCATCGGCGTAGACGATATTCGGAAAATGCGCTCCGACGTGCAGATTAAGCCGTATCGGAGCGAGCATAAGATTTATATTGTGCGGGATGCGCAGAAAATGACGCCGCAGGCACAGAACGCTCTGCTCAAGACGCTGGAGGAGCCCCCTGCCTATGCGGTGATTCTGCTGTTGGCGGACGGTCCGGGAACGTTTCTGCCGACGGTTCTGAGCCGCTGTATTCTGCTGCAGATGCAGCCGGTGCCGGAGACGGCGCTGACGCAGTGGCTGGAACGGGAGAAGGGAATCCCGGCGGGCAAAGCGGCGCTGTACGCCGGATTTGCGGGAGGCAGTCTGGGACGGGCCGCGACGCTGGCGGAGGATCCGGCATTCGGGGAACTCTGCGCGGAAACGGTGGAGATGCTGCGCCGTCTGCCCACGATGGACAGTCATGATATTGCGCAGGCCGCCGCATCGCTGGCCGGACGGGAGGATGATCTGGCCGCGGTACTCTCCTTTCTGCAGACATGGTACCGTGATGTGCTGCTCTGCAAGGCGCTCGGAGAGGCGGATCACTTGATTTTTGCGGAGGAAGTACAGTATAGTAAAGAAGCGGCGGCGAGAATCTCCTATGAGGGGCTGCAGAAGATCACGGAGGCCTTCGATCTGGCGGCCAGACGCCGCAAGGCAGGCGGCAACGCCGCGCTGATTCTGGAACTGCTGTTTCTGGAAATCCGGGCGCAGCAGAGTGGGAAATAAAAATTTACGGTATCGGCAAACAGTCCGCCGTCAGAAAAGTATGGACGCTGTTCGGCTTGTTAGGGAGGGAGTGTGCGATGCGTGTTATGCATCGCTGCTGGAAGCGGCATAGGCGCTTCCAGTCAAATTGGTCTTATCAATTTGACTTTTTCTAAGCGCAGTCCGCTTATGCCTGAACAGCCCGAAAAATCCAAAACTCGCTCCTTCGGAGCTCAGACAGGTTGGATTTTCCGGACAGGCAACGCGTCCTTTGCTAAGAAAATCCACCTCGCTTCCAAAGCTCACAGCTTACCATACCTTTTCTTCCGGCTGCTGACTTTGCAATCGCATAATTAATAGGGACGGTTGCCGAAAGAGCAGAGTGCCACTAATCACTGGTATACTAATTTTTATTTGTATATAAAGAGAGGATACACCATACAGTATGAAGAGAATTATAGGCGTCCGGTTCAGGACGGCAGGGAAAATATATTATTTTTCACCGGGAGACCTTCCGATCCGGCGGGGAAATCATGTGATTGTGGAGACGGCGCGGGGAGTGGAATACGGGCTGGTCGTCGGCGATCCGATGGAACTGGAGGATAAAAAGGTGCCGCAGCCGCTCAAGACGGTGCTGCGGCTGGCTACGCCGGAGGACGAGGAACACGAGCGCGCCAACCGGGATAAGGAGAGGGAGGCGTTTCGTGTGTGTCTCTCCAAGATTCGCAGGCACGATCTCGAGATGAAGCTGATCGACGCGGAATATACGTTTGACAACAGCAAGATACTCTTTTATTTTACAGCGGACGGACGCGTCGATTTCCGCGAGCTGGTCAAGGATCTGGCCGGTGTTTTCCGCACGAGAATCGAACTGCGCCAGATCGGAGTGCGGGATGAGACGAAGATTCTGGGCGGAATCGGAATCTGCGGGAGAGCGCTGTGCTGTCATTCGTACCTGTCCGATTTCATTCCTGTCTCGATCAAGATGGCCAAGGAGCAGAATCTCTCGCTCAACCCGGCCAAGATCTCGGGCGTGTGCGGGCGTCTGATGTGCTGCTTAAAAAATGAAGAAGAGACGTATGAGGAATTAAACCGCAACCTTCCCGGAATCGGCGATGAGGTGGAGAGCGACGACGGACTTCACGGGGAAGTGGAGAGCGTCAACGTGCTGCGTCAGACAGTCAAAATAATCGTGGAAGTGGACGATGAGAAGGAACTGCACGAGTATGGGGTCGAACATCTGACAGTTTTGAGAAAACGCCGCCGCGGGGCAAGCCGTTCCGGTTCAGGGGGCGGTAAAAAAGAAAAGAACCGCGATTCCCAGGAGAACAGAGAACTGGAAAAACTCGAAAAAGAGGAAAAACAGGGAGAAAACCGGGAAGAGAGAGCGGGAGAGCGCCATGGGGAGCGCCGTGAGGAAAGAGCAGGCGAGAGACGCGCAGACCGCCGTGGGGAAAGAATGGGCGAGAGGCGCGGAGACCGCCGCGAGGAGAGAGCGGGGGAGAGACACGGGGATCACCGGGAGGAGAGTGCGGCCGATAGGCACGGAGAACACGGGAAGGATCGCCAGAGCGAGAGGCGCACAGACCGCCGCGAGGAAAGAACGGGCGAGAGGCGCGGAGATCACCGGGAGGGCAGACGGTCCGGAAGAGGCATGGAGCACCGGCAGAGACCGCAGGGACAGGAACACGGCGGTGAACAGGAAACTGCTCCGGGGAAGAGTGAGGACGCGCAGGAATGAGCGCGGGGATCTCTAAGGAAGAGGCATTTCTCAGGGACGGCGAGAGACTTGACGATCTGCAGCGAAACGGCTTCAGGATTATTCAGAACCCGGCGCGTTTCTGCTTCGGCATGGATGCGGTGCTGCTTTCCGGATACGCTGCGGCACGGGCAGGGGCGCAGGTGCTTGATCTGGGCACGGGGACGGGTATTATTCCGATCCTGATGGCGGCAAAGACGCAGGCGGCGCATCTGACCGGTCTGGAGATTCAGCCGGAGAGCGCCGATATGGCGAGGCGGAGCGTGCAGCTCAATGGACTCGGAGAGAAAATTTCCATCATAGAGGGCGATATCAGGGAAGCAGACACGCTTTTTGGCGCTGCTTCCTTTGACGTTATCACTTCGAATCCACCGTATATGACAGGTGGTCACGGTCTGACCAATCCGCAGGAGGCCAAGGCGATTGCGCGCCACGAGGTGCTGTGCAGCTTTGAGGATATCGCACGCGTGACGCAGCGTCTGTTAAAGACGGGCGGTCATTTCTATCTCGTACACCGTCCCTTCCGTCTGGCGGAGATTATCGCGTCGCTCTGCGCGCATGGACTGGAACCGAAGCGGATGAGGATGGTGTATCCGTATGCCGACCAGGAACCGAACATGGTGCTGCTTGACTGCGTGCGCGGAGCAAGGCCGCGTCTGCGGGTGGAGAAGCCGCTGATTGTCTATGAGAAGCCGGGAGTGTATATGCCGGAGATTTACGAGGTGTACGGGTACTGAATACAGCATTGCAGAGCCGCAGACAGGTTGCGGCATGGAGGAAAGCTTGAAAAATAAGCTCGATAGCTTATTTTTCAATCCCGGGATTTGTGCCGGAGCGTCACAAATCCCAACGCAAAATCAAAGATTTTGCTATAGATGGCAGACGCAAATCGGATATTTGCGTCGCCCCGTCGCGAGAATCGCTCCGGAATGGAGAGGAAATATGTCTGCGGGAATCTTATATCTGTGTGCGACGCCGATCGGAAATCTCGGGGATATTACCCAGCGTGTGCTCGATACGCTGCGGGTGGTGGATCTGATCGCGGCGGAGGATACGAGAAACAGCCTGAAACTGCTCAATCACTATGAGATCAGAAAGCCCCTCACGAGCTATCATGAGCACAACAAATATGAGAAAGCGGAGGAACTGGTCAGTCGTTTGCAGCGCGGAGAGAGCATTGCGGTGATCTCCGACGCGGGGACGCCTGCAATCTCTGATCCGGGAGAGGTGCTGGCGGCGCGCTGCATCGAGCAGGGAATCCGGGTGACCTCTCTGCCCGGCGCGTGCGCCCTGATCACGGCGCTGACGATGTCGGGCATGAAGGCGAGGAGATTCTGCTTCGAGGGATTTCTTCCCGCGGATAAAAAGGAGAGAAGGCGGATTCTGGAGCAGCTCTCGCAGGAGGAGCGCACGATGATTCTCTACGAGGCTCCCCATCATCTGCGGGAAACGCTTCGGGAACTGGACCATACGCTCGGTTCAGAACGCCGGGTGACGCTCTGCCGCGAACTGACGAAGAAATTTGAGGAAGCTATGCCGTTCACGCTCGGACAGGCACTTGCCTATTACGGAGAGAATGAACCGCGGGGCGAGTATGTTCTCGTGCTGGAGGGAATGGATCCGGCGCGCAAGGAGGAGAGCAGACGGCAGAGTTTTCAGGAACTCCCGCTTGCGGAGCATGTGGCGGGTTATGAGGCGCAGGGACTCTCGCGCAAGGACGCGATGAAACGGGCCGCCGCCGACCGGGGCGTCACGAAGCGGGAGGTCTATCAGGCTCTGCTGCGGGAGGAATGAATTATTTTTGTTGTGAAAATGGCGGTTTTGTGGTATCATCGCTTAAAGATGGGGTACGAGGTTCCAAATTTCCGAAGGAATACAGAAAACCCCGTATTGGCAGGCGGTGAACCGCTCGCTATCATAATAAAACGAAAGGAAGAGGTAGGTAAAATGGCAAACATTGATTTAACACAGTATGGCATTACCGGAACTACAGAGATTGTCTACAATCCTTCTTACGAGATGTTGTTTGAGGAAGAGACCAAGACAGATCTGGAAGGATTTGAAAAGGGTCAGGTCAGCGAACTCGGTGCAGTGAACGTTATGACCGGCGTATACACGGGTCGTTCTCCTAAAGATAAGTTCATCGTTATGGACGAGAATTCCAAGGACACTGTCTGGTGGACGTCCGACGAGTACAAGAACGACAACCATCCGGCGAGCCAGGAGGCATGGACGGCGGTGAAGGAGCTCGCGAAGAAGGAGCTCTCCAACAAGAGACTGTTCGTCGTTGATGCATTCTGCGGCGCAAACCACGACACCCGCATGGCAATCCGCTTCATCGTTGAGGTGGCTTGGCAGGCACATTTCGTGACCAACATGTTCATTAAGCCCACGGAAGAGGAGCTCAAGGACTTCAAGCCGGATTTCGTTGTGTACAACGCGTCCAAGGCGAAGGTTGAGAACTACAAGGAGCTGGGCCTGAACTCCGAGACGGCTGTTATGTTCAATATCACGACCCGTGAGCAGGTTATCGTGAATACGTGGTACGGCGGAGAGATGAAGAAGGGTATGTTCTCCATGATGAACTACTTCCTTCCGTTAAAGGGCATCGCTTCCATGCACTGCTCCGCGAACACCGATATGAACGGCGAGAACACCGCGATCTTCTTCGGACTTTCCGGAACCGGAAAGACCACCCTGTCCACCGACCCGAAGCGTCTCCTGATCGGCGACGACGAGCACGGCTGGGACGACAACGGCGTGTTCAACTTCGAGGGCGGCTGCTACGCGAAGGTTATCAACCTCGACAAGGAATCCGAGCCGGATATCTACAATGCGATCAAGCGCGACGCTCTTCTGGAGAACGTAACGCTCGATGAGAACGGCAAGATCGATTTCAATGATAAGAGCGTGACCGAGAATACCCGCGTTTCCTATCCGATCAATCACATTGAGAACATCGTGCGCCCTGTTTCCGCAGGACCGGCGGCAAAGAACGTGATCTTCCTGTCCGCTGACGCATTCGGCGTGCTTCCTCCGGTTTCTGTTCTGACGCCTGAGCAGACGAAGTACTACTTCCTCTCCGGTTTCACGGCGAAGCTGGCTGGCACGGAGCGCGGCATCACCGAGCCTACCCCGACCTTCTCCGCTTGCTTCGGACAGGCGTTCCTCGAGCTGCATCCGACCAAGTACGCTGAGGAGCTCGTCAAGAAGATGGAGCAGAGCGGTGCGAAGGCATACCTTGTCAACACCGGCTGGAACGGCACTGGCAAGCGTATTTCCATCAAGGATACCCGCGGCATCATCGACGCGATCTTAAACGGCGATATCCTGAGCGCGCCGACCAAGACGATCCCTCACTTCAACTTTGAGGTTCCGACGGAGCTTCCGGGCGTAGATCCGAAGATTCTGGATCCCCGCGATACCTATGCGGACGCTTCCGAGTGGGAGACGAAGGCACAGGATCTGGCACAGAGATTCGTCAAGAACTTTGCGAAGTACGAGAGCAACGAGGCAGGCAAGGCGCTGGTAGCAGCAGGCCCGCAGGCGTAAGCGAACGGTACGGAGCGTTGGCAGGATTCTGAGAGATCGGAATTCTGGTG
>JAUNGV010000052.1 GCA_030524225.1 Eubacteriales bacterium | reverse complement strand
ATGGAGCAGGACAAGATCAACGCGTACCTGACGCTGTACACCGCCCTCGTGAACGTCTGCAAGTGCGCGGCGCCCATGATTCCGTTCATGACGGAGGAGATTTACCAGAATATCGTCCGCGGCGTGGACGCGGGCGCGCCGGAGAGCATTCATCTGTGCGATTATCCGAAGGCGGACGAGGACCGCATTGACAAGACGTTGGAGCAGCAGATGGAAGAGGTGCTGGACATCGTCGTGATGGGACGCGCGTGCCGCAATGCGAGCAATATCAAGAACCGCCAGCCGATCGCGCAGATGTTCGTCAAGGCGCCGGCGGCGCTCGAGACCTTCTATCAGGAGATTATCGAGGACGAGCTGAATGTGAAAAAGGTGGTGTTCACCGACGACGTGCGCGACTTTACCACCTATACGTTCAAGCCGCAGCTGCGCACGGTCGGCCCGAAATACGGCAAGTGCCTCGGCGCGATCAAAGAGGTGCTCTCCTCGCTCGACGGAAATGCGGCGATGGACACGCTGAAAAAAGACAGCGCGCTGACCTTTGAGGCGGGCGGAACGCAGGTCTCCCTCTCCGAGGAGGATCTGCTGATCGAGATGACCCAGAAGGAGGGCTACGTCTCGCAGGAGGACGGCGAGGTCACGGTTGTGCTCGATACGAACCTGACGCCGGAGCTGATCGAGGAAGGTTTTGTCTACGAGCTGATCTCCAAGATCCAGACGATGCGCAAGGAGTCCGGCTTCGAGGTGATGGATCACATTCACGTTTCCCTGCGCGGCAGCGATAAGCTCTCCGAAATCGCGAAGCGCCATGAGAAGGCGATCGCGGATAAGGTGCTGGCCGATGCGGTGGGAGAGAACGAGACGCTGGAGCACGAGAAGGAATGGGATGTCAACGGCGAAAAGGTGACGATCGGCGTTGAGAAACGGAACTGACCGGCACAGGCAGAGTTTCGGATCTGCGTGGCCGTGGGCAGAGCAGGGAATACATTCCGTCCGCCGGGCACACTGTGTGCGGCGGGCGGTTTGCTTTTTGAGGAAAAACTAGTATAATATAACAGGTTTATGCACTGTTGTCCGCCGCCGGAATCCGGGGCGCGGACACGATAGTTCGGCTTCGGGATTCCGCCGCCGGAGAGGGGCGGGGTCACAATTCTGTTTTATAATTTTATGAAATTTTATAAATTTAAATTGAGGAGACGAAAGACGATGGCACTGAAGAGACCCCAACTGAATTTTGACAAGGATCTGTTTAAGCGGAGCGTGGAGTACAATGTCAAAACCGCCTACCGCCGGACGATGGAGGAGGCGACGAAGCAGCAGGTGTTCCAGGCTGCGGCGCTGGCGCTGAAGGATCAGATTATCGATTGCTGGATGCGGACGCAGCAGGCGTTTGAGGAGGAGAATCCCAAGACCCTGGTTTACCTCTCCATGGAATTCCTGATGGGACGCGCTTTCGGCAACGACGCGATCAATCTGCAGGCGTACGAGCCGGTGGCGGAGGCGCTGAAGGAGCTGGGCTTCGACGTCAATGCGATCGAGGACGAGGAGCCGGATGCGGCGCTGGGAAACGGCGGTCTGGGACGTCTGGCGGCCTGCTTCCTTGACTCTCTGGCGACGCTGAATTACGCGGCGTACGGGGCGGGTATCCGCTACCGCTACGGCATGTTCAAGCAGAAAATCGAGAACGGCTACCAGGTGGAGGTGCCGGACAACTGGCTGGTAAACGGAAATCCGCTGGAGCTGCGCCGCCCGGAGTACGAGCAGGAGGTGCATTTCTACGGCTATGTGACGTCGTATGTGACCCCGGAGGGGCGCACGATGTTCAAGCAGGAGGGCTACCGCGCGGTCAAGGCGGTTCCGTACGATCTTCCGGTGATCGGCTACGGGAACGGCTTCGTTGACACGCTGCGGATCTGGGATGCGGAGCCGGTGCAGTGTTTCCGTCTCGATTCCTTTGACAAGGGAGACTATCAGCAGGCGGTGGAGCAGGAGAATCTGGCCCGCAATATCTGCGAGGTTCTCTATCCCTGCGACGACCACTATCAGGGCAAGGAGCTGCGTCTGAAGCAGCAGTACTTCTTCGTCTCCGCGACGCTCCAGCTCGCGATCAAGAAGTATCTCTCCCGCAATGAGGACGTCAGGAAGCTGCACGAGAAATTTGTGTTCCAGTTAAACGATACGCACCCGACACTGACGGTGCCGGAGCTGATGCGCATCCTGATGGACGAGTATGCGCTGACCTGGGACGAGGCATGGGAGGTGACGACGCACGCCTGCGCGTACACGAATCACACGATCATGGCGGAGGCTCTGGAGAAGTGGCCGATCGAGCTCTTCTCCCAGCTGCTGCCCCGGGTTTATCAGATCGTGGAGGAGATCAACCGCCGCTTTATTCTGGATGTTCACGCGCGCTATGACGGCGCACAGGGCGTGGATGTGCAGGAGAAGATCCGCAAGATGGCGATCATTTACGACGGACAGGTCAAGATGGCGCATTTGGCGATCGTGGCGGGCTTCTCCGTCAACGGCGTGGCGAAGCTCCACACCGAAATCCTGAAGGAGCAGGAGCTGCGCGACTTCTACGAGATGTTCCCGCAGAAATTCAACAACAAGACGAACGGCATCACGCAGCGCCGTTTCCTGCTGCACGGCAATCCGCTGCTGGCGGACTGGGTCACCGCGCACATCGGCAGCGAGTGGATCACGGATCTGCCGCGTCTCTCCGAGTTAAAACTCTATGTGGACGACGAGAAGGCGCAGAGAGAGTTCATGAACATCAAGTACCGGAACAAGGTGCGTCTGGCGAAGTATATCAAGGAGCACAACGGCATCGACGTGGACCCGCGCTCTGTCTTCGACGTGCAGGTCAAGCGTCTGCATGAGTACAAGAGACAGCTTCTGAACATCCTTCACGTGATGTATCTCTATAATCAGCTGAAGGCGGATCCGAACCGCCGGATTCAGAAGAGAACCTTCATCTTCGGCGCGAAGGCGGCGGCAGGCTACAAGAATGCGAAACTGACGATCAAACTGATCAATGCGGTGGCGGATGTGGTGAACAACGATCCGTCGATCCACGACATGATCAAGGTGGTGTTCATCGAGGACTACCGCGTCTCCAACGCGGAGCTGATCTTCGCGGCGGCGGACGTCTCGGAGCAGATTTCCACGGCCAGCAAGGAAGCGTCGGGCACCGGCAACATGAAGATGATGTTAAACGGCGCGGTGACGATTGGTACGATGGACGGCGCGAATGTCGAGATCGTCGAGCAGGTGGGCGAGGAGAATGCGGTGATCTTCGGTCTCTCCTCGGAGGAGGTCATCCGCTATGAGAACTGCGGCGGCTATGATCCGAACCAGATTTTCAACAATGACCAGAACGTGCGTCAGGTGCTGATGCAGCTCGTCAACGGGGCGTATGCACCGGATGATCCGGAGCGCTTCCGCTCCCTGTACAACTCGCTCCTGATGAACGTGGGAACGACCCGCGCCGACCGCTACTTTATCCTGAAAGACTTCGAGTCCTATGCGGAGGCGCACCGCAGAATCGACGAGGCGTATGCGGATGAGAAGCGCTGGGCGAGAATGGCGATGATGAATACGGCGTGCGCGGGCAAGTTCAGCTCTGACCGCACGATCGAGGAGTATGTGCAGGATATCTGGCACCTCGACAAGGTGACGCTGCCGCAGCCGAAGGCGGAGCCGGAGAAGAAAAAGGGCATTCTGAAGAAGGCGGTCAAGGCGGACTAAAGGAAAGGATACAGAACATGATTACACTGGAAAAACAGGGAATGTATTATCTGGGCGAGGACACCTTCGTTCCGGATAACGGGGAGGCGCAGGCTGCACTGGCGGCGGCCGGCGTATCGGCGGACAGGGAGCAGGCCAGAGACGCGACGATGGCATGGCAGGTGCTCTCCGCCCACAACACCTCGGAGAGCAGCGAGGCGCTGCGCGTCAAATTTGACAAGCTGACCTCTCACGATATCACGTTTGTCGGCATTATTCAGACGGCGCGGGCGTCGGGACTGACCCGTTTTCCGGTGCCCTATGTGCTGACGAACTGTCACAACTCGCTCTGTGCGGTGGGCGGTACGATCAATGAAGACGACCACATGTACGGTCTGACGGCGGCGAAGAAGTACGGTGGCGTCTATGTTCCGCCTCATCTGGCGGTCATTCACCAGTACGCGAGAGAGATGCTCGCGGAGTGCGGCGCGATGGTGCTGGGGTCTGATTCCCACACCCGCTACGGCGCGCTCGGCACGATGGCCATGGGAGAGGGCGGTCCGGAGCTCGTCAAGCAGCTTCTGGGCCAGACGTACGACATCAAACGTCCGGAGGTTGTTGCGATTCATCTGACGGGAGCGCCGGTGCGCGGCGTCGGCCCGCAGGATGTGGCGCTCGCGATTATCGGAGCGGTCTTTGCCAACGGATTTGTGAAAAACAAGGTCATGGAGTTCGTCGGCTCCGGCGTCTCTTCCCTGAGCGCGGACTTCCGCATCGGAATCGACGTCATGACGACAGAGACGACGTGCCTCTCCTCGATCTGGGAAACGGATGAGGAGATTGAGAAATTCTACGAGATTCACGGCAGAAAGGAAAGCTACCGGAAGCTGTCGCCGGGGCGGCCCGCTTACTACGACGGCGTCGTTCATGTGGATCTCTCCGAGATCCGTCCGATGATCGCCATGCCGTTCCATCCCAGCAACGTCTATACGGTGGAGGAGGTCAACGCCAATCTCGCCGACGTGCTTCACGAGGTCGAGGAGCGGGCGAAGGTCTCTCTCGACAATGCGGTGCCGTATTCCCTGCAGGATAAGATCGTGGGCGGCAGGCTTCTCGTCGATCAGGGTATCATTGCAGGCTGCGCGGGCGGCGGCTTCGAGAACATCTGCCAGGCGGCGGGGATTCTCGACGGCGCGTCGATCGGAAGCGATAAGTTCACACTGAGCGTCTATCCGGCGTCCATGCCCGTGTACATGGAAATTGTGAGAAACGGCGTGGCGGCCAAAATCCTCGAGACGGGCGCGGTGTTAAAGACGGCGTTCTGCGGCCCCTGCTTCGGCGCGGGCGATACGCCGGCGAACAACGCCTTCAGCATCCGCCACACGACGAGAAACTTCCCGAACCGCGAGGGTTCCAAGCTGCAGAGCGGTCAGATCGCCTCCGTCGCGCTGATGGACGCGCGCTCGATTGCGGCGACAGCGGCGAACAAGGGCTTCCTGACGCCTGCGACGGAGATCGACAGAGATCTTCCGCTTTACGACTATCATTTTGACAAGACGATTTATGACAACCGCGTCTTTGACTCCCACGGTGTGGCCGAGGAGGAGGCGGAGGTGCAGTTCGGCCCGAACATCAAAGACTGGCCGAAGATGCAGCCGCTGCCGGAGAACCTTGTGCTCAAGGTGGTTTCGGAAATCCACGATCCGGTGACGACGACGGATGAGCTGATCCCCTCCGGAGAGACGAGCTCCTATCGCTCGAATCCGCTGGGACTGGCGGAGTTCACCCTCTCCCGGAAGGATCCGGCGTATGTGGGACTGGCAAAGGAAATCCGGAAGGCCGAGGAGGCCATTGTGGCGGGCGAGTGCGGCGCGGAGGCTGTGCCGGAGTTAAAGCCGGTCATGGCGGTGATCAAGGCGGCGCATCCGGAGGTGAACCACGGCAATATCGGCTTCGGCTCGACGATTTTTGCGGTCAAGCCGGGCGACGGTTCCGCGAGAGAGCAGGCGGCTTCCTGCCAGAAGGTGCTCGGCGGCTGGGCGAATATCGCGAACGAGTACGCGACGAAGCGGTACCGCTCGAATCTGATCAACTGGGGCATGCTGCCGTTTGTGATCGGGGCGGGAGAGCTTCCGTTCCACAATCACGACTACCTCTTCTTCCCGGGCATCCGCACGGCGGTGAAGGAGAAGACGGCGGAGATCACGGGCTATGCGGTGAAGGACGGCGCCCTCGCTCCGTTTACGGTGACGCTGGGCGATCTGACCGACGAGGAGAGGGAGATCATCCTCGACGGCTGCCTGATCAACTACAACAGCAGATCGATCAAATAGGAACAGAGGGCGCGGCGGGAACAGCGCGGCGCAGGGGAGAATAACGGCAGGCGCGGAAAAGGAGCGTTATGGAAAAAGAGATCGAAATCAGCGGCGTGCGAATCCACTACCGGGAGGAGGGAGATCCCTCCTCCCCTCTGGTTGTGCTCCTGCACGGCTGGGGGGCGAACCTTGACCTTTTCGCCGGTATCTTTGCCTTGCTCGCCCCGAAGTATCACGTCGCGGCCATGGATATGCCGGGCTTTGGAAAGAGCGGGGAGCCGGATCACGCCTATGATCTGGACGATTTTGCGGATTTTGTGGAGACGTTTGTGCAGACACTCTTTCCCGGGGAGCGGGAGGTGATTCTGCTGGGCCATTCGCACGGCGGGCGCACGATCATCCGCCTCCTCGCCCGGGGACGCGCGCCGTTTGCCTGCCCGAAGGCGATTCTTGTGGACAGCGCGGGCATCGTGCCGGAGAAGACGCCGGCTCAGAAACGCCGGGTCAGGACGTACCATTTCCTGAAACAGACGCTTGTCAAAACAGGACTGGCGTCTCGGCATCCGCAGACCCTCGACGCCCTGCAGAAAAAGTTCGGCTCCGCCGATTACAGCGCGGCTTCGCCGCTGATGCGGGCGAGCATGGTCAAGGTCGTCAATACCGATCTGCGGCAGGAGATGCCGCAGCTGACCATGCCGGTGCTCCTGATCTGGGGATCGGCGGATACGGCGACGCCGCTCTCGGACGGGCAGACGATGGAGAAGCTGATGCCGGAGGCGGGACTGGCGGTGATACAGGGAGCGGGACATTTCTCCTTCCTCGATCAGCCGGCGGTATTCGCGCGGATTCTGGGGAGTTTTCTGCACGTCGGATAGGGAAAACGTAAAAAAGGAGGCCGGTCAATGGCGATTCTGGAATCGGTGATGCAGTGGATCGTTCTGCTGCTGTTTTTATTTGCGGCAGGTGTGGTGCTGCGGTATTTTACCCATATGCTTCAGCTCTCCTCCTATCAGTTTCAGGGGTATTTCAGATTTCTGAGTTCTGAGCCGGTCCGGTGGCTGCCTCTGATCTTTGTGTTCGTTGCGGCAGGAGCGGTTCTGCTGGACTATAAAAAGGTTGGATTTCTGTTCGGAATCGTGTACCTGTGCGCCCTGCTCTTCTATTACTGGCCCCGGAAGGTCAAGAAGAAATTCGTGGCGACGAGCCGGGCCAAACGGCTGTTTGCGACGATGGGGGTTCTGTGGGTGCTGATTTTCGCCGTCGCCTACGTGTGGGCGCCTGCGGAGGGAGAGATTCTGATTCCGGCGGTGGCGTTTGCCCTGCATCCGCTCCTGCTGGCTCTGGCGAATTTGATCAACCAGCCGGTTGAAAAGGCGGTGCGCAGCTATTACATCGAGGATGCGAAGCGGATTCTGCGGGAACACCCGGATCTGACCGTGATCGGCATCACCGGGAGTTTTGGCAAGACGAGCGTCAAATATTACCTGACCTCTCTGCTGGCCGAGGGCTTCCGCGTGCTGATGACGCCGGAGAGCTACAACACGCCGATGGGAATCGTCAAGACGATTCGCGGCGATCTGCAGGCGACGCACCAGATCTTTGTCTGTGAGATGGGAGCGCGTCACGTCGGCGATATCAGGGAGATCTGCGAGATCGTTCACCCGGATCACGGACTGATCACCTCGATCGGCTATCAGCACCTCGAGACCTTCCACTCGCTGGAGAATATCATCGGGACGAAATACGAGCTGCTGGACGAGGTGGCGCACAACGGCAGGAACGGGTACAAATTCGTCAACGGCGACTGTCAGGTCATCGCGGAGAATATGAAGTATCCGGACGCCATTACCTACGGGCTGGGAGAGACGAACGACTATCACGGCGTGGTGCTGGAGGTCTCCAAAAACGGCACGGTCTTCGCGGTCACGAATCCGGCGGGCGAGACGGAGGAGTTCCGGATGAAGCTGCTGGGCCGCCACAACGCGGAGAATGTGATCGGCGCGATTGCGGTCGCGAATACGCTGGGTATTCCGATGCGCCGGTTAAAGGCGGCGGTGCGTCGGCTCGAGGGCGTTCCGCACCGGCTCCAGCTGATTCCCAAGGGAAACGTCACGGTGATCGACGACGCGTACAACGCGAATCCGGAGGGGACGAAGGCGGCGCTGGAGACACTGGCGCTGTTTCAGGCGTGCAAGATTCTCGTGACGCCGGGTATGGTGGAGCTGGGCGAGAGGCAGGACGAGGAGAATGAGAAGTTCGGGCGCAGCGCGGCTGCCGTTTGCGATTACATCATTCTCGTTGGAGAGCGCACGACGCGCAGCATCCGGAAAGGCGTGCTGGAGGCGGGCTTTGTGCCGGAGAAGCTGATCATGGCGCAAAATCTCGCCGAAGCGGTGAAGACGATGTACGAGATTGAGAGCGGACGGGAAAAGGTGATTCTGCTGGAGAACGATCTGCCGGACAATTACACCTGACCTGTTGTTTGGAGGAATCTATGAAAATCAAAGTGGCGGTTTTATTCGGCGGCAAGAGCACGGAGCATGAGATTTCGATTATCTCCGCGCTGCAGGCAGTGCAGTCGATCGACAGAGAGAAATATGAGATTATTCCCGTCTATATGACGAAGGAAGAGACGTTCTACACCGGCGAGGGCGTGGAGGAGATCGAGAATTACAAAGATATTCCGGCCCTTCTGAAAAAGGCGACGCAGACGATCTGGATCCGGGAGGGCAAAAAGGTCAATCTCTACCGCTTCCCGATGAAGAAATTCGGCAATAACCTGCTGCATGAGGTCGATCTGGTTTTCCCGATCGTCCACGGGACGAACGTGGAGGACGGCGCGCTGCAGGGTTTTCTGCAGACGCTGGGCCTGCCTTATGTCGGCTGCGACGTGTGCGCGTCGGCTCTCGGCATGAACAAGTATGCGATGAAGCCGATTCTGAAGGATCACGGCATTCCGGTGCTGGACTGCGCGCTCTATACGTGGAAGGATTACGAGGACGCGCCGGCCCTCGGGAGCCGGATCGAGGAGAAGTTCTCTTATCCCGTGATCGTCAAACCCATCAATCTGGGGTCGAGCATCGGCATCAAAAAGGCGGCGAACCGGGAGGAGCTGACAGACGCCCTTGATCTGGCGTTTGAATTCTCCCGCACGATTCTGGTGGAGCCTGCGATCACACAGCTGCGGGAGATCAACTGCGCGGTGCTGGGAGACTACGAGAGCGCGGAGGCGTCCGAGTGTGAGGAGCCGCTCAATGCGGAGGATATTCTGACCTTTGAGGACAAGTACATGAGCGGCGGCAAGGGCGGCGCGAAGGGAGGCAAGATCTCCGGAGGCGGCAAGAGCGGCATGGCGAGCCTCCAGAGACGGATTCCGGCGGATCTGACAAAAGAGCAGAGAGATGAGATCCGCCGGATGGCGGTGGAGACGTTCCAGGCCCTGGGCTGCAGCGGCGTCTCCCGCATCGACTTTATGATGGACCAGGAGAGCGGGAAGATCTATGTCAACGAGATCAACACCATACCCGGATCCCTTTCCTTTTATCTGTGGGAGCCGCTGGGCAAGAGCTACCGCCAGCTGCTGGACGATCTGATCGGATTGGCGCTTAAGAGGCAGCGGGAGGAGGAGAAGCTGGTCTTTACCTTCGACAGCAACGTTCTCGCAGGGGTGAAGTTAGGAGGCGGAGCGAAAGGCGCCAAGGGCGCGAAGCTTTCCTGATGGAATACTGACGGAATTACGAGTGAAGAAACCGGCGCAGCGTGGACGACGCGGCGCAGCGGGAACGACGCAGCGCCGGGAGAGACAGGAGGCGCGGGATTCGATTGCCGGCCGGAGGCCGACAGGCCACAGGCTGCGGCGGATCACAGGGCGCTCCGGAACAGGCGTGGTATGGACGATCGTTTTTTGCAGTTTACCCTTGCGGTTTCCAGAATGAATAAACAGATTCAGGCGTTCAAGACGAACGGTATGGGGCGTCTGGGTCTGAAGGCGGCGCACACGACGGTGCTCTATCTGCTGCTGGGCGAGACGGAGGGACTGCGCTTTACCGAGATCACGAGTCGGAGCGATCTGGATCAGGCGCTGATCTCCCGCACGCTGGCGCAGCTGGTCAGCGGAGGGCTGATCGAGAAACTGGGAGAGGCGGGGCGCTACAATGCGCTTTACCGGCTGACTCCGAAGGGAGAGAGACAGGCGGCCCGGATCGCGGAGGCAATCCGGGCGGTACAGGAGGGGGCCGACGCGGGGATCGATCCGCAGGAGCTGGCGGTGTTCTACAAGGTGCTGCGGCAGCTTCTCGCCAACTTCGAGGCGATGCGCAGAGAGCGGGATACGCTCTTTGCCCGGCTGGACGAGATCGCCGGAGAGGAAAAAGAATAAGTCCTGCGCAGGGGAATGATGTCGCTGATGCGCCCTGCCGCAGGTCTTTTTTTGATATAAATTGTTGACAGATCAATAAATTAAGATATAATGGGATCTGTTGTTTTGAAAACGGGAGTCGCATCGCAGAAATCGCCTGCGCGATTTCTGTTCGCAGTGCCGCAGACAAGCTGCGGCAGGGAGGTAACTATGGTATTGGCACAGACACAGACGGTGGAAACGCCGGACAACCAGAAGAAAAGATGGACGTTAAAGCGAGTCCTGCTCACGATCCTGTTCGTGATTCTCGCCCTGCTTCTGGCGGCGGTGATCGCGGTCGCGGTTCTCTTCCGGAAAGAGTTCGGAACGGTGGCGACGCTGCAGCAGCAGGACGACTTCTATTTTACGATGGACTACAAAGCGGATTACGGTCTCGATGAGTTTCTGGAGACGGGAGCTTCCACGGACAGCGAGCTGGCGGCTTTTATCGTGAAGAAGCTGATGAAGGGGCTGCCGGTGGAGATCAGCCTGCCGAATCTGGGATGCTCGGCCTTCGCGGCGCAGACGCCGGAGGGAGACTGGATCTTCGGGCGGAATTTTGACAATGCCCAGGCGGCCTATGCCCTCGTGCACACAGAGCCGCAGGACGGCTATGAGTCGATCTCGATGGTAAACCTGAGCTACATCGGCTTCGGGGACGGCAGCGCGCTTCTCGATAAGGTGCTGGCGCTGGCGGCTCCGTATATTCCTCTGGACGGCGTCAATGAGGCGGGACTTTCCATCGGCGTGCTGCAGCTCTACAACGAGCCGACCGCGCAGGAGACGGGAAAGACGCCGATCACGACGACCTCCGCGATTCGCATGGTGCTCGACAAGGCGGCGACCGTGGACGAGGCGATCGCCCTGATGCAGCAGTATGATATGCACTCCTCCGCGAATGCACCGTACCATTTTCAGCTCGCGGACGCAAATGGAGACAGCGCGACGGTGGAATATATCGACGGAGAGATGTCGGTGGTGCGCGCCGCAGACGGGGAGAAGCTCGCGACGACGAACTTCGTACTGTCCGAGGGCGAGGAGCACGGCGACGGCAAGGGGCAGGATCGCTGGCAGATCCTCACCGACACGCTCAGGGCGAAGAACGGCACGCTGACCGAGGAGGAGGCCATGGACCTGCTGGAGGCAGTCAAGCAGGAAAAGACGAAGGACGACGGCACCTTCTCCGGTACGCTCTGGTCCTGTGTCTACAACAACACTGACCGCACCCTGCAGCTTTCCTGCAACCGCGACTACGAGGAGATCCGCACCTACACGGTGGACTGGGAATAGCAGGTCAGTCTGTCGACCGCAGCCTCTCCACGATGGTCTGTTTCTCCAGATTCCGGAAGCAGAGGCAGGGGAGCAGGATGGCGAATACGGTCAGAACCGGAGCGCAGAGGAGCAGCGGCAGGAGTGTAAAGTGAAATGTCGTGTAGCCGCCTGCCACCATCCCGCGCACGAGAATTCCCACGGCGAGGGAGCCGAGAAGGAGGGAGGCGAACAGGGTGAGACCCGCATAGAAAAGCCCCTCCAGAATGAGCATCCGGCGCAGCTGGCGTTTGGTCATACCGATGCTCCGGAGCATGGCGAATTCCCGTTTCCTCGCGATGAGCGCCGTCGCCATGCTGTTTATGAAATTCAAAATGCCCACAAGAGCGATGATCATGCTGACGGCATAGCCCATCACAGCGGCGGAGCGGGTCTGCGCTTCATATTGCCTCGCCATGGTCCGGCGGGAAGTGATATTCATACCGGTCGCGCCATTCTGCTGATAGGCGGTCAGCAGATCAGCCGCTTCCTCCAGTCCTTCCTCTGCCGTATTGAAATAGAACTTCCGCAGATTACTGTCAGGCCAGAGCTGGAGAAAGGCGTCGGACGGCAGGACGAGCGGCAGGTCAAAGGCGGGCTGGCTGCCGCCTACCATCGGCTGTAACGGCGCCAGTACAGCCATCACTTCGAACTCCATGTCTGCGATTCTGATCTTTTCTCCAACGGAATAGGTGGGCAGATCGCTTCCCGGTTCTACGGACGGCCCGATGGCCAGACAGTAGCGGCCTGTCGCGAATTGCTCCGCGTCGTACGAACCGGACAGAAGATACCTGTCGTCGGCGGCAGCATCCAGAATCAGACCGTCCGCGCCGTAGACCGTGCAGACTACGCTCTTTCCGGCAAGCGCCGCGTCAAAACTCTCTTTCCACGCGGGAAAAGTGGGATCGTAGGAGGCGAAGTCAGCCAGACGATCTTCGGTGTAAAACGTCTGCAGGTTTGCCCGCGCCTGTTCGCTCACTGTCAGGGCAGCCTGTCCGGAATATAAGCGTCCCGTTTCCCTGAGAGAGCCGAGAGCCCCGATGTCGGAGAGGAGTGCCTCGCTGATGGTCCGGCTCTCCGGATCGTATCCGCTGGCAAGGTCATTGGTGGCGTCGTCGATCTCATAGTCGGCTACCGTCAGGTCCGTCAGATATTTCTCCATATCAAAGCTGGCGTTTTTGGCGTAGAAGAAGCACATCAGCACGAGGCCGAGGGTGAGAGAGCAGAGTACGAGCGCCGTCCGCCTGCGGTTCCTCCACAGATTGGCCCAGGCCATAGCGGACAGAGCGGCGCCGCGTTTTTTTGCTATTCTCCTTTTCCTGCTTCCTGCTCTTCCGCTGTCTGTGGCTGCGTCCGTATAGCGCAGGGCTTCTATCGGAGATACTTTTCCGGCCAGACGGGCGGGCAGGGCGCAGGAGACGGCGACTGTGATCCAGGCAAACAGGGCGGAACCGATAAAAATAACCGGATTTGCCGGGACAGAGGCGTTCCCGTCCGCGGTCGTGATGAGGACCGGAACCAGCAGGATTCCGAACAGATAGCCGGTGAGCAGTCCCGCCGGAATGCCGGTCAGGGAGAGACGGGCGCTCTGTCCGTAGAGCACTCTGCTGATTTGCCGCCTGGTCGCGCCGAGCGTCTTTAACTTTCCATAGAATAAAATGTCCGAGGCGACGGAAATCTGGAACACGTTAAAAATAATCAGAAATCCTGCCAGAAAGACAAGAACCATTCCTCCGTACAGGGGCAGGTTTTCCATGAACATGCTGCGCCGTGTCTCTGCGGTGTATGTGAGATTGGCGGTGAATTCCGTATCTGTCAGCCCGCAGTCGCTCAGAACAGACGCTGTTTTGGCGTCGATATTTCCGGCGTCCGCGAAGGTGATCCCCATCATGCGCAGGCCGCAGATCTGCCCGTCTGCCGGAGCGCTGACATGATCGCAGGCCTCCAGGGCGAATTCCTCGCTGACCCATGCCATGCTGGCATAGGACGAGAGATTGCCCTCCCACCAGCCGCAGAGCGTAAAGGTGCTGGAGACGGATTCGGAAGAGGTCAGATCCCTTCGCCATTCCAGAGTCACGGGCTGCCCCTGTATCAGTGGAATTCCCAGGCGTTTCAGAGTCAGCGTGTCCAGGGCGATTTCATCGCTGCGCTCCGGCATTCTGCCGGCAACGGGATAGGCAAACACATCTCTTGCGTACTGGTCGCTGGCGTATCGGATCTCCACCTGCCGCCCTGCCAGTTCCCCGTTCTCCGCAAGGGCGACGACAATGGAGCGCCCGCTGCGTACTATGTCGGGATGAGAGGCGATCTGCCGGATTTGCGAGTCGGTGATCTGCTTCGAAGTGGCGTGCGCCCTGGTTCCCGCCTGCCGCAGATACATTTCCTCCATATTCTGCGTCATGCTCTGCGCCAGTGTAAACAGCGTGGTGAACATCATCGTGGTCAGGAGAATGGCCAGTGCCGCGACCAGATTTCTTCCCCTGTTTCTTTGGAAACTGCGCTTTGTCAGCGTGCGCAGGATGGCTGTTGTCTTCTCTTTTTTCAAGGTATCCTCCCTGTTGGAATCGTCTTTCTCAGACTGTGCCGTTGCATGGCGGCTGAATTCTGCCGTCCTCAATGCGGATCATGCGGTCTGCCCGCGCCGCGATCTCCGGGTTGTGGGTAATCATCACGACGGTCTGGCGGAAGGCCCGGCTGGTGCCGCGCAGCAGTTCGATGACCTCGTCGCCCGTTCTGGTGTCGAGATTGCCGGTCGGCTCGTCGGCAAGGACAATGGCCGGTTTGCAGGCCAGAGCTCTGGCGATGGCGACCCGCTGCTGTTGGCCTCCGGAGAGGGTATTTGGCATCTGATCAAGTTTTTTTTCCAGTCCCAGCAGCGAGGTGATCTTCCGGATGAAGCGTTCATCCGGTCTTTTCCCGTCGAGCTGAATGGGCAGGATGATGTTTTCGTATACGTTTAGAATGGGAATGAGATTGTAGTTCTGGAAGATAAAGCCGATCCGCTGGCGGCGGAACACGGTCAGATCATCGTCTTTGAGTTTGCCCAGTTCATAATTGTCCACCCTGACGGAGCCGGAAGTGGGGCGATCCAATCCGCCAATCATGTGCAGCAGCGTCGATTTGCCGCTGCCGGAGGCGCCGACGATGGCGACGAATTCTCCCGCCTCAACGGAAAGGCTCACGCCGTCCAGAGCCTTCACTGTATTTGGTCCGGCGCCGTACTGCTTCGTCAGTTGATCGGTGCTTAAAATACGCATAAGTAAACTCCCCTCTTTGATTGATATCTGCTGTCGGCTCTCATTATAGCCGGGCGCGACAAAGAGGTGGGCGGCTGATGCGCAATCTAATACGCACGAGGCATAAATTAAAGGGGAATCAGTATATTCAGCCGGTAGGTTCCCTCTTTCTGCCGGAATCTGCACTGTCCGTCATATTTTTCCACGGCTTTTTTGATATTGGGAATGCCGAAGCCGTGTGCGAAGCGGTCCTTTTTGGTGGTGACGCCGGCCGGCTGCGCGCCCGGCGCCGTGTTGTTTTCAATGGAGATCATCAGCATATCCCGGATGCGCTCGCTTCTGAGGGTAATGAGCCGTTCCTCCTGCGGCAGCGATTCGCTGGCTTCTATCGCGTTGTCGATGGCGTTGCCGAAGATGGTGCTGATATCCAGCGGCTCGATGAAATCCATGCCCTTGAAATCAACGAGGGCGGAGAAATCAATCTGTTTTTCCCGGGCTTTTGCCGCCTTGTCTTTCAGGATGAGGTCCAGAAATTCGTTCCCCGTGTGGACGTAGTCCTCATAATTCTCGATCTGGGCGCGCAGCGTTTCTGACATCCGCCGGGTTTCTTCCGTGTTCTGCCGGTTTTCCAGCACGAGCAGGTGGTTTTTCAGGTCGTGGTAGATGGAACGGACACGCTCCTCCTGCGCGGCGCGCTCTCTGTAGTAGTCCCGCTGCGCTTCCATTTGCTTCATCCGGTACGTCGTCTGCATGGAATCATACAGATAGGCGGCCAGATACATACACCCGAAGCTGGAGAAAATGGAGGCGCCGCAGATCGGATACATAATCGCTGTTTTTTCCGGCATGAAGCAGAGGATGGTAAAGATTGCCACAAAAGAGGCGAGCATCAGCATATCAATGATCAGCCATGTCTTTGTGTCGAGGCGGGAGCGGATTTTCGAGAGAAAATTGCGCAGAATCAGCCACGCGCCGATCCAGAACAGCAGCCGCAGCAGGAGAGTGGCCGTGTGGATTCCTGTGCTGATCAGCATGAGCGACGGAGAGTGCAGCGCGTCCTCATACTCCGCCTGCGTGATGAGACGGAAGAATCTGCCCCCTGTGTCCAGCATCAGGTGATTGATTGCGATCAGCGCCGGGTAGAAGACGAGCAGTACCGAGAGTTTCTCCATCCATGTGCCGCGGTAAAAGAGCAGGATATAGAGGATAAATAACAGCATAGTGCCGAACAGGCCTCCCGGATCGTTGGGGTAAATAATGGAATCCGCTAAAAAGCCGCAGACCACAAAGGCGGGCACTTTTGCGATCACATTGCCGCGAAGGGGGAGAAATGTCTTCAGAATGAGGAAGAAAACAGCCGTATATCCCCATACCAGCAAAAAAGAAATGACGTCCAAAAAGCGAATCATAGTCACAGTAAATCCCCCCAGTAGTCCGTCAGACATTCCATAAATTCCTTGCGCCGCGGCTGACTGATGGGGATGATTTCCCCTGTGATCAGCTCGATTTCCAGCTTCCTGACGCCCTTTATATAGAAGAGATTGACAATAAAGCTGGTGTGGCAACGCGCAAAGCCCTGTCCGCAGAGTTCCCGCTCCATCTCCTTCATACTCTTATAGCAGATGATATTCTCCTGCTCCGTGTGGAACATCAGGTTGCGGTTGAAGGTCTCGAGATAACGGATGGATTTCAGGGGAATCCGGTATTTCCCCGTGTCGTTGGCAATGACCAGAGAGGGGGCGGGGTCTCTCTGGCGGCGCGCGGAGAACTGATCCAGCTCCGCTTTCAGCCGGGCGTATTTCAATGGTTTCAGGAGGTAGTTGGCGGCGTTGTACCGGTACCCCTCCAGAGCATACTGCGCGAGCGTGGTCAGAAAAATGATTCCCACCTGCCCGTCCATCTGCCGGATGTGCCCGGCGGCGTGAAGCCCGTCCATCATTTTCATCTGAATATCAAGAAAAATCAGGTCGATGGAGGCGTCGTACTTCTCGGTCAGCTCCATGCCGTCATAAAAGGCGGTGATTCTGATATTCTGTCCCGTCTCCTCGCCATACTGGCGGATCAGAGCGCTCAGATGCCGGACAAACTCTTTTTCATCGTCGCAAATGGCTATGTGCAGCATTACATTCTCTCTTTCAGCCGATGACCGGGGCGTTCAGCGAACCGTTTTCAGCCTGCAGGGCTTTCGGCAGTATTTCCTGCTATATTTCATTTAACTATATTTCATTTATCAGGAGAACACAAGGCGGAAGCGTTGTGGGGACGTAATGTAAAATCTATGTAAAATATAGCTCCAAAGGGCGAAAACAGCGCAAAAAAACATGCTTTTCTATTGGTGGGCGAATTGATTTCTGATACAATACAGGAATGAGAAAGCGGCTGCGGCGACTGGCGCGGGGAGCGCGGTCAGTGCGGCCGGATTACTATTGTGCCGGTATTACCGGCGATTGCTTGAAAGGAGCAACGGAAACATTATGGGTGCAGTGTTTGCAAACGTGGTCAACTTGAACTGGCAGCAGGTCGTGATGTGGTGCATCGGCGGTCTGCTCATTTATTTGGCGATTAAAAAGGATATGGAGCCGACGCTCCTGCTGCCGATGGGCTTCGGCGCTATCCTCGTCAACCTTCCGATGTCGGGGGCGATTACGCAGATCTATGAGACGGGAACGGAGATCGGCGTCATCGATCTGCTCTTTGACTCGGGAATTGCGAACGAGCTCTTCCCTCTGTTGCTCTTTATCGGCATCGGCGCGATGATCGACTTTGAGCCGCTTCTGACGAATCCGAAGCTCTTTCTCTTCGGCGCGGCGGCGCAGTTCGGCATCTTCTTTACGCTGGCAATGACGGTGCTGTTCGGCTTTGATTTAAAGGACGCGGCGTCTATCGCGATTATCGGCGCGGCAGACGGCCCGACCTCCATTTTCGTGGCGAACTATTTCGACACGCAGTATCTGGGAGCGATTATCGTGGCGGCGTACTCCTACATGGCGCTTGTGCCGATCGTGCAGCCGCCGGTGATCCGCCTGCTGACGACGAAAAAGGAGCGTCAGATCCACATGAAATACACGGGGACGAAGGTTTCCAAGACGACCAAGATCCTCTTCCCCATCGTTGTGACGGTGATTGCGGGCATTATTTCTCCCCGCTCTGTGGCGCTGATCGGCTTTCTGATGTTCGGTAATCTGATCCGCGAGTGCGGCGTTCTGGATTCCCTCTCCGACACGGCGCAGCATGTGCTGGCAAACCTTGTGACGCTGCTTCTCGGCATCACTGTGGCGGCCAAGATGACGGCGGACGCGTTCCTGAATCCGCAGACGCTGATGATTCTCTGCCTCGGACTGGTGGCGTTTATCTTTGATACGGCGGGCGGCGTCCTGTTCGCCAAAGCGATGAATCTGTTCATTAAAAATAAGGTGAATCCGATGATCGGCGCGGCGGGTATCTCCGCGTTTCCGATGTCCTCACGCGTCGTGCACAAGATGGCGATGGAGGAGGATCCCACGAACGTGCTGCTGATGCACGCGGTCGGCGTCAACGTGTCCGGTCAGATCGCATCGGTGATCGCGGGCGGTATGATTCTGAATTTCTTCGGGTAAGAGCGGAGCAATAAGAAGGAACGAAAACAGATTGTGTGAAACAGGAGCGTCCCGCTGCGAGGGGCGCTCCGGAATGGAGATTTGTGTCGGAGCGTCACAAATCTCGATTATGGCAGACGCAAATTGGACATTTGCGCCGCCCGTCGCGAAAAACGCTCCGGAATGGAGAATACGATGAATATAAAAGGATTTTTAGAGGTTCTGCCGTACGCGGTGGAGGGATGGCTCGGTATTTTTATTGTGGCGGCTGTGATTATGCTCTGCATCTGGGGACTCAACAAGGTGACGTCCACGAAGGAGAAATAGGGGATTCGTAGGAACTTTTGATTTCCCCCAGATCCTCCTCCACGATGGCTTGAATATTTTTGGCGACGGAGAGGGCCTTTCTGTGTGGAATTCCGGCGCGTTCTCCTACTGCGAGCAGTTCGGGAAACGACGGGTTCCGGCCGTTTCCGTCCACACAGGAGGCGTGCTCTCCGCCAATGGAACTGCTGTAGGTGAGATCATAGGCGGGAGAGAGTGTCCAGCATTGCGCTGCGTCGTCATATAGAAAAGAAAAATTCTTGGAGTGGTCGTCCCGGTTGTGGGCGAAGACGTTAAAGCACATACGGCGGTACAGCTCCTCTGTCTGGCGCATATCTCTGGTGAGCAGATAGGTCAGTTTCATCAGATCGTGATAGTCGAGATTGGGAATCCGATGAGAGGTTTCCAGCAGTCCGCTGGCTGTGATCATATGGACTTTACCCTGCGGCGTCCGGTCAAAACGCCGGACTGCGAAAAAGCCGCTGCAGAGTGAGGAGGAAAGCAGCTTAACCGGAGGAATTTGAATACCGCAGCGCGCGGCGCACGTCATATAGCGGTATTCTTCGTCTCCGATAGAAAGACGGTCATGAGAGGCGGGGAATTTTACGATCCACGCGGACTGATCCATTGTGACCAGAATTTTTGGCCTTGCGCCGCCGGAAGAACCGCCCAATTGCAGCAGTGTGTCAAAATCGGGACTGTCCTGTTCCTGGAGCAGCTTTTGACACTCATGATTTAGGTGATCAAAATTCTGATAGGATGGTTCTGACGCAGGAAGAATTTCCGGAATATATTCCAGTCCGCCCATACCGCTTTTTCCGACAATGCAAAGACGTGCCAGAGGGCGTACAGAGGAGGGGGCTATTTTTTGAGAGCGAAGCATGCGATCGACTAAAAATCGCCCCCAACCATCGGGAAGGCTGTCGGAAAACACACCAAAGAGTCCTTCCAGTACATCGGATTTCGGGAGAAATACACGATTTTCAAGCGGGAGGCTGAGAGGACTGATAGAAAATCCGTTCCTCAGCCAGTCGCCGTCATACTGAAAGGCAGTGAATCCGGATGCCGTTTCGGCGAGTGTCCCAACCAATCTGCCCCGGTAACAGACCCTGCACATATTATGTTCTTTCACGAAGAACCTCCTCTATGGAATGGTATTCCGTTCGGGTAAACAACGTATCAAACGCATCGAGTTCGTCGAGTACGGTAGCAATTTTGAGCAGAGAGACGAAGGAAATTTCGCCGCTCTGCTCAAAGCGTTTGAGCGAGCCGAGGCTCACGCCGGCCCGCGCGCTCAGCTCCTGCTGTGTAAGGCGGCGTTCCCGGCGGAATTTTTTTTCACGCGCGGCGATATCACGTGCAATTTCTTTTGGATATTTTAACTGGTTCAGCATAGAGTCCTGTTCCCTGTGTGAAAGATTTTACCTGTTTAACCGGTTTTCTTAGTCAAGCAAAATGCAGATGCAGTTGGACTTACAGATCGTCATGACCTGTATTCGGTTTCTCGGTAATTTAATGAAAATTGCTGTCGCTCGCTGTACCTCTCGGGCCCTCTCTGCAACTTGTTTTTGTTGTCTTTGGAAGATAATATATTAGCTTTTTTTGCTAAAATAAAAGAGAAAGACTAATATATTGTTTTTTTAGTATAAAGAGATTCACAGAATAAGTCAACGCTGAGTCAACAACAGAGGAGCGGCAGAACGGAGTCACCGGTGCGTTAAAATTCCGGTGCTCGGTATTCACGCGCCGGGTGCTGTGGTATACTGGAACACAAAGACGGGGGCTCCGTGAGGACTATAGGTACAGCGGGGCGGGAGCAGAATACAGCAGAGGGGGATTAGTGCGAAAAATAAGCCTGATAGCTTATTTTTTGCACCGATATTTGTGTTGGAGCGTCACAAATATCGAAGCCCGTCTTCCGTCGTAGTACTAGGGAAGTTCCGACGTTATCATCCTCTCACTT
>JAUNGV010000051.1 GCA_030524225.1 Eubacteriales bacterium | reverse complement strand
TCTTCCATTTTTTCTTTCGTTTTTTCTTTCAGTTCCCTTTTTGTTTTCACTTCCCCAACTGTTTTCATTGATAAGTCCCCTCCCGATTTACCATAATCAAGCATTTGCAGTGATAGATTGTGGTGACAGATTCTTCTGCGGCGATTTTATCCGTTTGCGCCGCGCTTGTTTTATCATATCGTCCTTTTTCCGCTGATAAAACAGGCAGGGGCGTACCGGTCGGATTTGTGGCAAAGGCGGTCGGATTTGCCTGATTCTGTGAAGGGAAGGGTATGTAATAATTTCAAACAGAGAGAAGGATACCTGTCAGATCAGAGAAATGAAGTTACACATCTGTTTTGCAATTACTTAAAGATTGAAGGTTAAAAGGAAGGGATGCGCGATGAAAAAGCAAAAAGTGTTGAAAACAATCTACCATGTCAGAGAGGATCTGGAGTTTCAGGATCCGTATATTGATGCGGACGAATACAGGGAACGGGTGCTGCCGGACGGCAGACGTCTGCCCTACCGGTATCTGCACGGAGGATTCCGGAAAAAGGGCGTGAAGTTCGTTTTCTGTTTTCCGGAAAAAGAGGAGTACAGAGGGAGGTTTTACCAGTATCTCTCGCCGTTTCCGGGACCGGATGAGGAACTGGCGTCTCTGGAGAAGGAGGGAGAGGACGATGTGATCGCGTTCTGTCTGCTGCACGGCGCATATTATGTGGAGAGTAATATGGGCTCAAAGCAGATGTTCGGCGCAAATCCGGAGCCGCAGCTCGTCTGGAAGGCCAGTGCGGCCGCCGCTGAGTATTCAAGGATGAAGGCGATGGAGATTTACGGGGGAACACGTCCTTATGGTTATGTGTTCGGTGGCAGCGGAGGCGGGTATAAGACGATGGCCTGCATTGAGAATACGGACGCGTGGGATGGAGCGGTTCCCTATGTGATCGGCTCTCCCTATTCTCTGCCGAATACGATCACACTCCACGCGCAGGGGCAGAGAGTGCTGCGCCATGTCTTCGGGAAGATTGTCGATGCCCTCGACGCGGGAGGAAGCGGCGATATGTACGGGGGACTGACGCCGGATGAGGCGGCGATGCTGCGGGAGATAACCCTGATGGGCTATCCGCCGCAGGCGTGGTTTCCGGAGGCGATGGGGGTGATCGACGACGGGTCCCTGCCGGTACTGCTGCCCGGAATCAAGGCGAATGATCCCTCCTATTTCAGAGAATTCTGGGAGGTACCGGGGTATCTCGGCGCGCAGGAGGGAAGCAATGCGCAGCGGGATCGTCTTCAGTTTCGCGGCGTGGTCAGGAGCGTCCATCTTCCGGGGGAGACACTGACGGCGGCGCAGAAGAATCCGGACGGCGTCAACGGGGTGGATACGGCGTGGAGGAAGATGCTGACGGATGGAAAAGACGCGTGGATCGAACTGGAAGAAGTTCCGCAGGGAGAGGATCTGTATTTAAAAGGAGTGACGATCGGTTTTGCAGACGGCGGCGCGCAGGGCAAACAACTTTTGCTGGGTGACATCTGCGGCAACGCTCTGGTCATCGGGATGTGCTACGGCATGGACGATCTCTCCGGCGTGCTCTCTCTCGTGCAGCCGGGAGATACGGTGACGCTGGACAATTCGGATTATATTGCGGTGCAGTCCTATTACCGTCATCAGGTTCCGCCGGACCGGGATTTCCACGCGTGGGATCAGTTCAGAAAAGAGGACGGAACGCCGGCGATTCCGCAGCGGCCTGACATTATGGGACCTTCGTTCTGCGGAACCGGAACCGTGCAGGACGGCTGTATACAGGGCAAGGTCATCGTGATTCAGTCGCTGATGGACGAATCGACGTGCCCATGGTGCGGGGACTGGTACCGGCGCAAAGTCGAAGAGAACGGAGGGGGAGAGGAGAATTTCCGTCTTTATTATATGGAGCGCTGTATGCATGGGGATGTTTCCCGCCTTGGGAGCACGATGATCGTGAATTATCTCGGCGCGCTGCGGCAGGCACTGCTGGATGTGAGCGACTGGGCAGAGAGAGGGATTACCCCGCTTCCCGGAACCGTTTATGAGATGGAAGGAGGCAGTGTCAGAGTGGAGGTGTCCGCCGCGCATCGAAAGGGGCTGCAGCCGACCGTATCTGCGGAGGCTGTTGGACAATATGAAGAGCAGGAGCGGGTGAACAGAGACAGCGCAATGCCGGAATTGGCGGAGAGCGGTAAACGGAGCGGCGGGGATCTGGCAGTGCTCCGTCCCGGTGAAAGCGTTCTGATCCGAACACAGGCGGTGATGCCGATGGGAGCGGGCGCAATTACGGCGGTGGAATATGCCGTCTCGCAGAAGCTGGCGGACGATATGGCGTTTACGCCCGTTTCCTTTACGCCGTTTGCGGAGACGACGCAGTCTGCGCCGGACAGAAACGCGCAGGAGAATCCGGTGAAAGAGACAGGGGCGGCGGAGGAAGTGGTCTGCCGTGGAGCAAGGGCGCAGTTTACGTTGACGTTTACGGAGCCGGGAACGTATTTCGTGACGACGCGGGCGCAGGGACAGCGGCGTGGCGATGCGGATGATCTCTTCACGCAGATCCGCAACCAGACGAGGACGAGGATCGTTGTGACGGAAGAGGAATAGAGACCGCAGAGTAGTTTTTTCGCAGAAATGAGAGGTCGGATTTGTGGCAAAGGCAGTCGGATATACCGGATATTTTTGCACTGTTCTCTGCGATAATAACGCCAGAAGAAATGCGCGGAAGCAATCATCAATCAGGTTGAAATAGCAGGGAGGTTTCTATGAGAGGGTTATGGAAGAAAATGACGGCAGCGGCGCTCTGCGCCGTGACAGCAGTGTCCACGGCGGCCTGCGGCGCCGGAGGCGGTTCGAGTGCATCAGCGGAGAATACGTACTCCGTGTGGCTCTACAGCGCGCAGGATGCGTCGTATTATACGGATTACAGCGAGAATCCGGCGCTGCAGTATGTGCAGAGTAAGACATGGGGATCGGAGGAAAAGGCAGTTGCGCTGGAATTCCTCGTGCCGCCCTCCGGCTCGGAGCAGGACAATTATCAGACGATGGTGGCCAGCGGGGAGTATCCGGATGTCCTGATGGGAGCGATCAGTGATCCGGCACCGATTCTCTATGAAAACGGAATCATCATGGATCTGACGGATTATGTCGAGGAGTATATGCCGAATTACACGGCCTTTCTCGAAGCGCATGAGGATTTCAGGGCAAATGTCGTCTATGAGATTGACGGAGAAGAGAAAATTCTCTCAATTACGGCGGCCAATGAGGACTATCCGTATTACTTCTGCGGCCCCCAGTACCGGCGCGACTGGATCGTGAAATACGGGACGAATCCGGAAACCGGAGAGGCGTTTACCGGAGGCTACACCGATCCGGAGGATCCGGACAGCTGGGAGGACGATGTGGTGTTCCCGAGCGGCGGCACGGAGCCGGTCTATATCAGCGACTGGGAGTGGATGTTCGGGATCTTCACGAGAGCGCAGGCGGATCTGGGCATTGAGGATTCCTACAGCATGAGCGTGTATTATCCGGGATTTTCATGGAGCGGCGGTCTCTGCTCCTCTTTTGGCGGAGGCGTTCCGGTCTGGTATAAGAATACGGACGGAGAGGTTGTCTTCGGCGGAGATTCCGAACAGATGCGGGCGTATCTGGAATGCCTGAATACATGGTACGCAAACGGCTGGCTTGATCAGGAGTTTAACGAGAGAACGAGCGACAGCTTCTATGCGATCGACGATACGAGTGTCCGGCAGGGAGAGGTCGGTCTGTGGGTCGGGAGCCAGGGACAGCTCGGCGGAAGGATGGATTTAAACGACGGCGGCTACACGGAGGGGATCTGCTCCTATGGCTGTGCGTGGCCGATCAACGATGTGTACGGGACGGAGGAGTGCAAATATGTGGAGCCGGACTGCGTGCCTGCCACGAGTCTTTCCGGTACGCCGTACTTTATCACGACGGCAGCGGAGGGAAAGGATATCGCGACGCTCTGCAGTTTCCTGGATTACTTCTATTCCGAGGAAGGCGCACTGATCCGGACACTGGGATTAAGCGGAGAGCAGGCGGCGGAGAGCGGGAGTTCGCTCTATGAGGAATGGGGACTGGCGGACGGCGCGTATTCAGTCGGCGACGACGGCAGATATATAAAGAGCGACGTACTGGTCAGCGACAGCGGGAATCTGCAGATTGCATGCAATCTCGAAAAACTTCCGGGCATCACACTGATCTCCAGCGTGGACAACGGGTACGCGGACACCTATGAGGCGAGTCTGGCGAGCTGGCTGAAATACAAGAATACGGGATTTTTCCAGGGATCGGCTGTGACGAACAATATGACCAATGAGGATGCGGGAGTATGCGACGACATCAGGACGAGGGTACTGGACTATATGACGATCCATGCGCCGGAAATGATTACAGGAGCAACCGATCCCTTTGATGACGGCGACTGGAATACGTGGAGTACGATGCTGCAGAAATATAATTATCAGAAGGCGACGGAGATCTATCAGCCGTATGCGGATCAGTACACATTCTAAAGAGAAGGTATATTTTGAAGGGGGAAATCATGGCGGCTAATACAAGGTCCGGATACCGTGCACCGAAGGTGAGCTGGGGACGCGATTTTAAGAGAAACTGGCCGGTCTACGTGATGTTTTTGCCGGCGCTGATCATGACGGTGGTGCTGCATTACATTCCGATGTTCGGTATCGTGATGGCGTTTCAGGACTATGAGGTCATCAAGGGAGTGTTCGGAAGCGAGTGGGTGGGTCTGGAGAATTTCCGGACGCTGTTTGGAGGCGCGGAATTTCCGACGGCGCTGCGCAATACGATCTGTATCGCGCTGATCAAGTGTACGGTCGGATTCGTTATGCCGATTATTTTCGCCTGCCTGCTCAGTTTGTTAAAGAGCAGGAGGTACAAGCGGACGGTGCAGACCTTCTCCTATCTGCCGAATTTCGTAGCCGCGGTAATCGTGTGTTCCCTGGTCACGGAGTTTGTGGCCAAGGATGGACCGATCACGCTGCTGCTGAGCAGGGTGTTCGGTCTGGCCAATCAGAACTGGCTCGCCAGCGACACCATTCCGGTGTTCTGGATCATCTATGTGGTGATGGGCATCTGGCAGGGCATAGGCTGGGGATCCATCATGTATGTCGCCGCGATTGCGACGGTGAGCGGTGATTTCTACGAGGCGGCGGCGATCGACGGTGCGACGCGGATGCAGCGGCTGTTCAAAATCACAATTCCCTGCATCATGCCGACGATCGTGATGATGTTCGTCTTAAACATCGGACTGAGCTTTTCGGTAGGCTTTGACAGTATTCTGCTGCTGTATATGCCATCGACCTATAACGTGGCGGATACGATTTATACCTACACCTACAGGATGGCATTTACCTCGGGGGCGAATTACGGTCTGTCGGCGGCGTCCGGTCTGTTCCAGTCGATAGTCGGAACCTGTCTGCTGCTGGCCTCCAACTATCTGAGCAAAAAGGTGAGCGACTCGTCTTTGTTTTAGAGGGCGGCATTTGTACCGGAGCGTTACGGAATGGAGAGTTTATGATAAAATTAAAAAGAAAAACAAAGGAACAGGAGGATACCCGTATTTCCTCCATGGTAGAGCATCCGAGCAAAGGGGACAGAGCGATCGATGTGTTTGTCGTTGTCCTTTGCGGACTGATCGCCTTTTGCAGCGTCATTCCGATGTGGCACGTTCTGATGAGTTCGCTCTCAGACGGCAAGCTCCTGCTGGCGCATGAGGGAATCGTGTGGCTCCCGATCGGCGAGGTTACACTGGAGGGATACTCGCATATTTTCAAGGATGCAAGCATCCTGCAGGGGTATTTCAATACGGTACTGTATACATTCAGTTCTACAGCTCTCGGCTTTTTCATCGCGGCTCTGGCGGGCTATGCGATGAGCCGCGAGACGAAACTGAAAAATGTGATGATTCTGATGCTGATGACGACGATGCTCTTTAGCGGCGGAATGGTGCCGACGTATATGGTGATTCGGGCGCTCGGATGGGTAGGGACGCGCTGGGCGCTGATTATTCCGGGCTGCACGAACGCGATGTTCATGATTATGATGATGAATGCGTTCCGCGCCGTGCCGCAGGAAATGTATGAGGCGGCGCGCATCGACGGAGCGGGGCATTTCCGCACGATGAGCCAGATCATGCTGCCGCAGGCTATGAATCTGGGAACGGTCACGATCCTCAACAGCGTGATCATCCAGTGGAACTCATGGATGCCCGCGACAATTTACACACCGAACAACAAGAAGCTCTGGCCGCTGCAGCTCTGGATCAGGCAGATCTCGGCCAACAATGAGAATTTTCTGCGCTCGGCGAATCCGGATTACAGCCGTTACCTGATCCGGTACGCGGTGATTGTGGCGGCGGTGCTGCCGATCGTGATCCTGTTCCCTTTCTTCCAGGATAAGCTGGAGAAGGGCGTGATCGGAGGCGGCGTCAAGGGATAATCGCATAAAGCAGCAGAGGCTTTTGCACCGGAAGGGTGTGGTTGGCGGCGCTGCTGCCGACGAGGCGGGAACGGTCAAGGTGTCCGGAGCGCTCTGTGGAAAGGGGCGCAGATACGAGGTCATCTATGGAAGATAGGAAGCGGAGCGATCCGGCGAAACCGGGTGACGCGCAGGAACAATACGACGCGTCGCGAAAATTTCACAAAGGAAAACACAAATGGAACAGCCTCGTCTGGAGGCTGCTCTTTGTCGTGTGCGCCTCTTTTCTTCCGCTGAATCTGCTGGCGATTATTGTCAGCGGCGTTGTGATCTGGCAGGCATCTGCCCGCGTGCAGGAGGCCGACCAGCGGGAGCTGGAAACAGTGATGGAGGAACTGGGGAGCGATCTGGCAAGGATTGACAATGGTGTGGAGGAGTTCGTGCTCTCTTATATGACCGAACTGACGCTGGCAGACGGGAGCGACGATATGATCAGCTACCAGATGTCCCATTCGCTCAAAGAGATTCTGGAGAACGGGGGCCGACTGGGCGCTGTCTGTCTGTACGATAAGATGACAGATCGTCTCTTCTTCCGCTATATGGGAGGAACGTATTCCGTCAGCGAAGTGGATCAGATGAAACAGACACTCCTTGACGGACGGCGCAGGATGGTGCGGGAAACGGAGGATGCTGCGGGAAGCGGCGGGGCGCGGGAGACAGAACAGACGCCGGATGGACAGAACGCGGCGGACGGCGCAGACAGCAGAGCGGAGAGGCCGGTGCAGGATGCCGCCGCCATGGAATGGCAGTTTATGCGGATTGGAACGCTCTTTCTGCGCAAAACCTATGAGTATACAAATTATCAGATCCTGTTTCTGATTGATATGGAGGCGTTTGCCGAACAGGCGGGAGATTCGGCCCTGTGGCGGGAGAATGAAGTTTATCTGACGGACGGGCAGAGCGTGTACCGGATGATTCCGGAGACAGAGGCGGACAGGGAAACGGGGACGGCAGGCGGAAACGCGGCGGAGGCATTGTATGCGGCGGCCGGGGAGGAGGAAGAGACGGGAGCCGCGCTGCTCATCGGCGTGCAGGACAGGGACTGGGAGGAGCTTTTTGTCGGGCGGTTCCTGACGCAGAGCGTGCAGTACCGTCTGCCGCAGATCGGACTGAGCGCCGGGATTCCCGCTGTGAATGCGGGAGCAGGCGGCGGAATTCCCGCTTTTTACTGGCTGCTTCTGCTGGCGGCCGTCAGCTCCTTCCTGCTGCTGTTCGGAATCTGGAGGCTGCTTCGTCAGTGCGTCATTCGTCCGCTGCGTCTGCTGCAGGAGGCGATGAGAGAGCTGGAACAGGAGAGACTGGATTACAGAATCGGCGAGCCGGACCGGGAGGAGACGATCGAGTTTCGCTATCTTTATGCGGCGTTTAACCACATGGCGGAGGAGATCGAGCTCTCCCGCGCCAAGGATAAAAAGATGTACGAGGCGGAGCTGGCGAATCTGCGTCTGCAGGTCAATCCGCATATGCTGCTGAATTCCTTTAATATGATCTACAGTCTGGCACAGTCCAGAAACTACGCGTGTATTCAGGAATATTCCCTGCTGCTTGTCGATTATTTCCGCTACGCACTGCGGGAGAGCGACCGATTCGTGACGCTGGAGAAGGAAATGCAGTTCGTAGAGAGTTATATTGCCATTCAGAAAATCCGGTTCCCCGGCGCGTTCACGAGCGTTTATCAGATCGACGAGGGCTGCGGGCAGGCGCTGGTGCTGCCTTTGCTGATCCAGAATTTCGTCGAGAACGCGATGAAGTACGCGCTGATGCCGGACAAAACGATTGAGGTGCTGATCAATATCAGGCGGGAGGGAGAGAGGCTTCTGATCTCGGTCTGCGACACTGGAAGGGGAATGAAGCCGGAGATTCTCTCCTGTCTTCAGGAGGGGCGGCGGTATGAGGACAGAATGGGGCGGCAGCACATCGGCGTCTGGAACTGCCGCAGACGGATGACTCTGTTTTACGGAGAAGAGGCGAGCCTCAAGATTCTGAGCGTGCAGGGAGAGGGGACGCAGGTGTGGCTCGATCTGCCCTACAGGGAGGAAAAAAATGCGGCTGATGATTGTGGATGATGAAGTTTTTGCCATACAGGGGATTATGGACGGAGTAAACTGGGAGGTACTGCCGTTCCAGGAAATAAGGAAAGCGGGGAGCTACACGCAGGCGGTGGAACTTCTCTCGAAGGAAACGGTCGATGTGCTCCTGTGTGATATCGAGATGCCGGACGAGAGCGGTCTGGAACTGATCGACTGGGTAAACGCGCACTGTCCGGACACGGTCTGTATGATTCTGAGCTGTCATGATGAGTTTGATTTTGCCAGACAGGCGGTACGGCTGCAGTGTTTTGATTATATTTTGAAACCAGTCCGTTATGAGGCGCTGACACAGGCGCTGCAGCGCGCCTGCGGGGAATGGAAGGACAAACATCGTCAGGCGCAGCTGGAGGGCTATGGTCAGATTTATATCGATGCGATGACGGGCGGCGGGAGCAGGGAGGCGGCGGAGGATGTTGTGGATAAGGTGGCGGCGTACATCGACACGCATCTGGCAGGAGATCTGAGCGTGCGGACGCTGGCGGGGATCGCCTACGTCAGTCCGGATCATTTGACGCGTTCCTTCAAAAAAAGGTTTCAGAAGACAGTCAGCGATTATGTGACGGAAAAAAGGATGGCGCTGGCTGGGGAACTGCTGCGCCGCCGGGGCATGACGGTGACGATGGTCTCCGATTATGCGGGGTTTGGCAATTACTCGTATTTTACCGAACAGTTCAAGAAGTGGTACGGGATGACGCCGCGGGAATATCAGGCGCGGGAGCGCAGATAGCAGGGCAGGCCGTTGCGGGGCGGAAAGGCGGCGCAGGGACCGCGGCGTGGCGCTCAGGACGACAGGGAATGGGACGGAGGCGGGGAGATGACTAAGAGGCAGGGAAAAGACCGGCAGAGAAGAGAAAGGACGGAGCAGACCGGAATCTCAAAAAGCGGAGTATTCCGGGAAAAGAAAGACGTTTTTTCTGCGGTGTTTGCGGCAGGGGGGACCTTTGCGGCGCTTGTGCTGTTGGCGCTGACTGCTTTCTGTGGTTCTGCCACTGCGCTGGCGGCCGGAGAAGAACCGGTACATATCGTGATGACGTACCAGACGTACGAAGGCTCCCGCCTGCAGGATCTGCAGGAGGTGGAGGAGGCGGTCAATGCCATCACGGTGCCGGAACTGGGCGTGGAGGTGGAGTTTCTCGTTGTAGGCGCGCAGGATGCCTACACGGAGTATTCGCTGTGGATCAGCAACCGGAAGCAGGTGGATCTGATGATGCTCAATTATCAGGATATTACCGCTTACATCAGCCGGGATATGCTGCTGCCGCTCGACGAACTGCTGGAGGAGGAAGCGCCGGATATTGCGGCGGTTCTGAAAGAAAGAGATCTTACAGAAGGGGCGGTGATAGAGGAACAGGTTTACGGGGTGACTCCGGTAACGGATGCGTTCGGAAGCGGAGGCGGTCTGTGGGTGCCGTATTCACTGGTTCAGGAGAGCGGTATCGCATATGAGGAGACGCGGGTTTATACGCTGGAGGAACTCTCGGGATTTTTTGCTCTGTGGAAAGAGTGCTATCCGGACGCTTATCCGCTCGGGCAGATTACATCGGGAGCAACATACAGTACGATGTCCTATTACGGAATGATGACGGACGGACTGGGAGGCGACGTCTCAACCGGTGTGCTGGATCGAAAGAACGGAAGTAAAATCGTCAATTTTTTCGCAGGGGAGGAATATCGGGAATTTCTGGAATATCTGCGTCAGTGGTATCTGGATGGCTACATTTATCCGGATGCGGCGTTTACGGATACGCCGAAGAGCGAGCTGTTTGCGGAGGGAATCCTCTTATCGAATCCGCTGAGCAGTCAGCCGGGCTTCGGGGGTTCGGCACAGTTTGGAGAGGATGCAGTCTGTCTGCGCACAAGTGCGGTGACGGCAGGACACCAGTATGCCCGGTCGGGATTCTGGGTGATTCCATCCAGTGCGCGGCATCCGGAAGCGGCGATGCGGTTTCTGAACGCGATGTATGGGGATGTGCGGATTGCAAACCTGATTCAGTACGGCATTGAGGGGAAGCATTATGTCGTGCTGGAGGAAGAGTCGCGCCGGATCGGCTTCCCGGAAGGGGTGAACGCGCAGAATACCGGCTATTACAATGTACTGGGGCTCTACGGAGACAGGCGGAAGATGTATACCTTTGATTCCGAGGAGCTGATCGAGCAGAAACGCCGGTACTCGGAGGAGGCGCTGCAGAATCAGGAACCAGCGAGGGATTTTGTCTATTCCACTCAAAATGTAGAGAAGGAGATTGCGGCGGTCCAGAAAATCGTGGAGTACTATGTGCCGGTGCTGGAGAGCGGCAGCGTCGATCTTGACAGGTACTACCCGGAGTTTCTGGAGGAGCTGGAGAAAGCCGGAATCAGTGAGATTATCGCGGACAAGCAGGCGCAGTATGATGCATGGCTGACAGTGCGGAAATGATGGGAATTGATCGGATTTGCCGGTATTTGTATCGGATATGCCGGGATTTTTCGGGAAAAGCCTGTGGCATAATAAAACCAACTTCTCTGAACGGTATCATGCGAAGCGATACGGGATGCGATGAAACCGGACAGGGGCAACAGGCAAAGAGGGAGGTTTTATGATGAAGAGCAGAAAACTGATGACGTTTCTGCTGGGAGCAGCGATGAGCGTATCGCTCCTTGCGGGATGCGGACAGAGTGTGTCGCAGAGCGGGTCTGCGGATACGGCTGCTGAGACGGAAGCGGACGCGGCGGCGACGGGAGAAACACAGGAAGCTGCCGCGGAGGCGGAAAGCGCGCCGCAGGAAGAGGAGGAAGCGGCGTCGGAGGCTGTTTCGGTCTCCGGGGATCCGATCGAGCGGATTACACAGGGGTATTATACCTACTCCTATCCGGTAGAAGGAATGGATGATATGGTCTGCTTCTTCCATTTCTATGAAGAACAGCCGGTACTGGGGAGCGTCTTTTATGCCAGCTATGCGTGGAATCAGATTGTCTTTGCAGGCACCTATACGGTAGAGGAGGCGGAACACGACTACGCCTGCTATCCGGACAGGGAGGCGCAGACGGAAGAGGGGGCGGTTCCGGAAGAGGGGACGGCTCCGTATACGATCACGTTTTATGATTTTGACGGCAACGAGCTGGACAGCTGCGCGTATGACGGCGAGGTTCTCTATGGCGATATGGAGACGATCAGCGGCATGGGCGGCGAGAACAGCCGGTTCCTGTTCGATGCGCAGGGCGAAGCGTCCCCGTATTATGGAACCTATGAGGGGGAGAAGGGAATCTCCTATCTCGATTTCGTCGCCGAAGAGGAGGAGACGAGCACCTTATCGCTCTATCACAACGCGACGTATATGGATCTCGTCAACATGATGGTCGAGGGAAGCTGGACGATGGAGGAGACGGAGGAGGGTTACGCGTTTACGCTGACGCCGGAGAGTGAGAGTGATACCGGAGCGATTCTCACCGTATCGGCGGATAAGATGAGCGCGGTCTATACGCCGGACGGCGGGGAGGCAGTGGCGATGATCAACGCCAGCCAGAGCGGCCCCGCAGCGGCCATGGAGCTGACTGGTACGACGCCGATTCCCGGACAGGAAATCGAGGCGGACCTGATCGGTAAGCTCTATGACGACGGGACCTGCGTGCTGTCCGCCTCTGCCTTCGGAACGGAGATCGAACTGGATGCAGGAACATGGGAGATGGCGGAGGACGGCTATACGGTCAACTTCGTCTTTGACAAGGCAGGCGAGATTTCCTCCACGGTCGGAGAGGGCGGCGCACAGATCGCCTATGCGCAGAGCGGTTCCCCGATGGGAGACGTGGACGCGGTGCTGACGATTTCGGTGGTGGAATAATAAAGAAAAAAGGCAATGATTTCGTACAATCCGAAGCACTCACTGCTGAGAACGTAAGAATGTGATACGGATCAAAGACAGAGGAGCCCTTTCGAGAGGCTTGGATAAAAGCGGGCGGCAGAAACGGGAGCCGCCCGTTCTTTTTCTGACGAAGAACAGGAGAAAAGAAGATGGAACAGATGACATGGCAGAAGGCGGCGTGGATTGGCCTGCCGAAAGAGGAAATTGAGAAAAAGAAGATTTTATTTAACGACATGACGGGGCGGTTCGCGTACTTTCGGTGTGAGCTGAACGTGCCGGAGACAGAGGGCGCGCCTCATCTGGAGATTCTGGTGACGGCGAACTCCCGCTACCGCCTGTGGATCAACGGCACGCCGGTGCTCTCGGGGCCCTGCAAGGGCGATCTGCAGCGCCAGTATTACGAGCAGGTCGACGTCTCGTCCCATCTTGCGGCGGGCCGCAACGTCTTTGCCCTTCAGGTGCTCTATAACTATCCGGGCGAGTCGTTTGCCCACGCCGGGGAGCGGGCGGCGATCTTCGGCGTCGTCTCTCCGGCAGGCGGTCACTTCCTGCGGATGGAAGGAGAGCTGACCGGAGAGGAGGGATCCGTGCTCGGCACAGTTACGACCGGAGCGGCCGACTGGCGCGTGTATCTGGAGGACAGCTGTTACCTGACCTCTGATCCTGTCACGATCAATTTCGGAGCGGAGATCGAGACGATTGATTTTCGTCAGGCGCTTTCCGGCTGGAAGGAAAGAGACTTCGTGGCGGATGACTGGAGCCAGGCGGCGGTGATGGAGGATCCGGAGATCACCGCCCTGATCGCGCGCTGTGGCATTCTGCCGAAGTTTCGCCTGACACCCAGACCGATTCCGCTGCTGTATGAGAAGGAAGCTTTTTTCCAAAGGGAGTTAATATGTCCGCAGGAAAGCGGAAATAAAAAAGACAAAGCGGTGGAGAAGGCGTGTGGACTACGGGCGGAAGAAGCGTCGGGCGGGGAATCCGGCTGTGCGGGCGGACTGCGGGAGGAAGCGTCGGGAGAGGAATCCGCCTGTGCGGGCAAAATTCTGGAGAACGGCAGCGTTCGGATTCCGGTGGGCACGAAGCGGACGATCCTTCTGGACGCCGCAGAGATCATGAACGCCTATCCGCAGTACCGCATCACGGGAGGGGAGGGCGCGGAGCTGTCCTTTACCTATTTCGAGAAATTCATCTGCGAGGGCAGGGAAATCGCCCGGGACGACGCTGATCACGGGGAGATTACCGGTCTGACGGACCGGATTACCTTAGAGGGAAACGCACTCTGCTATGAGCCGTTCTGGTTCCGGACGTTCCGCTTCCTGCGGATCGTGATTGATGCGGGAGCAGCGCAGACGGACGTTGTGCTGGAAGCGCCCCGTCTGCGCCGGACGGGGTATCCGCTGGAGGTCTCGTCGGTGGTGCGCTCCTCAGAACCGTGGGTGAGCGGCGTCTGGGAGATGTGCGTGCGCACGCTGGGCAACTGTATGACGGAGACGTACATGGACTGCCCGTACTATGAGCAGCTGCAGTACCCGATGGACACGAGGCTGCAGGCACTCTTTACCTACGCGGTGACGGATGATACGAGGCTGGCGGCCAAGGCGCTGGAGGATTTCCACTGCAGCATGACGAGAGACGGTCTGATTCAGGGGAGATATCCATCTGCATTCCAGCAGATCATCTCGACATTCTCCCTGCATTATATCTTCATGCAGCAGGAGTATTATGAGCAGACCGGAGATGAGACGGCGCTGCGGCGCTACCTGCCGGATGTGGATGCGATCCTGAACTATTACGACACAAGGATCGGGGAGGACGGGCTGGTCGGTCGGCTGGACTACTGGAACTTCGTGGACTGGCAGGGCGCGTGGGCACAGAATATGGGAGAACCGGAGGCGCTGCGCCACGGACCATCCACGATCATCAACCTGATGTACGCCATGGCGCTGGAGAGCGGGGCGAGGCTGTGCGGGTATGCGGGGCGGAGTGATACGGCGGCGCAGTACCGGAGCAGACGGGAGGCGGTTCTGGAACAGGTACAGGAGCTGTGCTACAGCGAAGAGCGCGGAATGTACCGGGAGGGACCGGTGTTTGAACAGTACACGCAGCACGCACAGGCGTGGGCGGTGTTAAATGAACTGGCACAGGGAGAGCAGGCGGCGGCTGTCCTGCGCCATGCGCTTGCGGAGCCGGATGTATTGCCGGTCTCGTTCTCGACAGCGTATGAGTTCTTCCGGGCGATGGAGAAGAGCGGGCTGTACGCAGAGACACGGGAGAATATGATGCGGTGGGCGCATCTGCTGGAGCTGCACTGCACGACGTGTCCGGAGGAGCCGGAGAACGGAAGGAGCGAGTGCCATGCGTGGAGCGCCCTGCCGATGTACGAGATGACGCGGGTGCTGGGAGGCGTGCGTCCTGCCGGAATCGCGTGGGAGAGCGTGCGGATCGAGCCGCATACGGAGTATCTGAAGGATCTGGAGGGAGAGTGCGCCACACCGGCGGGAATCATCTCCTTCCGGTATCAGAGGGAGAAAGAGGGCTGGACGTACCGGATCACGATGCCGGAGAATCTGCCCGGCGTGTTCGTCAGTCCGGACGGAAGTGAGACGGTTCTGCAGACGGGGGAGAATGTGGTGCAGAAGTTATGAAAATTTGAAAAGCACTGTTTTTTGAAAAAAAAGACCAATTTTTGGTTATGGAAACAAGTTTTTTTGTGGTAAGTTTAACAGCAGAGAACGTAACAGGAGATTCATGGACAGAACGACTGCATGGAGTGCGGTGCGAAAGCGCCCGCCGGATGAAACTTTTTGAAAGGGAGAAGAAAAGAAGGATGGAACAGCAATTTTTACTGGGGGCGTCGACGGCGGCGCATCAGGTAGAGGGCAACAACGTTCACAGTGACTTCTGGGCGCTGGAACAGATGGAGGGATCGGATTACAGTGAACCGTCGCTGGACGCGGTGGATCAGTATCACCGCTACGAGGAGGACATCCGTCTGCTGGCACAGGCGGGGCTGAACGCATACCGCTTCTCGATCGAGTGGGCGCGGATCGAGCCGGAGAAGGGCTCGTATCAGGAGGAAGAGATCCTGCACTATGAGAAGGTGCTGCAGTGCTGTCAGAAATACGGGGTGGAACCCGTGGTGACGATGCACCACTTTTCCTCGCCGAAGTGGCTGATTCAGGAAGGCGGCTGGGAGAGCGAGAAGACGCCGGAATACTTTGCCGCGTACTGCGCTCATGTGGTAAAGCGTCTGGGGCACTACATGCATTACGTCTGCACGATCAACGAAGCCAATATGGGGCTGCAGATCGCGGCGGTCGCCCGTGAGATGATGATCAGAATGGGAATTCGGCCGCAGGTGGGCGTCAAATTCGCACTGCCGGAGGCGATTCAGCAGAAGAAAGCAAGGGAGGCGGCAGTATTCGGTCTTCCCGCGGGAGAGCCGGTCAATACCTTCCTCTCGATGCGCACCGCGCGGGGAGATGAACTCGTGATGGAGGCGCACTGCGCGGCCAGAGAGGCGATGCGGGAGATCTGTCCGGAACTGAAAATAGGCGCCACGTTCTCCCTCTATGATCTGCAGCCGCAGGCGGATGAGGCGTCGGAGGCGGAGGCGCAGAAAATCTGGGAGGCAGATTTCGCTCATTACCTCCCGTATCTGGAGCAGGATGACTTCATCGGCGTCCAGAATTACAGCAGAAAGCTGGTGGGGCCGGAAGGCTCGCTTCCGGTACCGGAGGGAGCGGAGACGACACAGATGGGCTATGAGTTCTATCCGGAGGGCATCGGTCATGTTCTGCGCAGGGTGGCAGTGGAGACGGGCAAACCCGTTCTGGTCACGGAAAATGGAATCGGCACGGCGGATGATACCCGGCGTGTGGAGTTCATCCGGCGTGCACTGGCGGGAGTGGAGGAATGCCGCAGGGAAGGCATTCCGGTGCTGGGGTATCTGCACTGGTCGCTGTTGGATAATTTCGAGTGGCAGGAGGGATATTCCAAGACATTCGGCCTGATTGCGGTTGACCGGGCGACGCAGACGAGAATACCGAAGCCGAGTCTGGCTTATCTGGGCGGATTCGCAGGGGAGTTCTGCTGAGGAATAATTCAGATGAGTTTTGTTGGGAATGGAGAGAAAGATCGAAAAATAAGCCCGATAGCTTATTTTTCAATCCCGGGATTTGTGCCGGGGCGTCACAAATCACAACGCAAAATCAAAGATTTTGCTATATATGGCAGACGCGAATTGGAGATTCGCGTCGCCCGATCGCGAGAATCGAACGGAGGAAAATCATGCAGCAGTATGAGATGTTTGAACTGAGTTTTTACGGCCCGGAACCGAAAGGTTCATGGGTAGAGGTGGAGCTGAACGCGGAGTTTACGCACGGGGAGGAGAGCATTCGGGTGCGGGGCTTCTATAAAGGAGAGGGTGTCTATGCCGTGCGTTTCCTGCCCATGGAGACCGGTGATTACCATTATACGGTGAGCGGGATTCTGCAGGCTGAGGGAGATCTGGTCTGCGAGGTGGCCGCGGAAGGACGGCACGGTATCGTGCGCGCGGAGGGCACGCACTTCCGGTATGCGGACGGGACATGGTATTACCCGTTCGGCACGACGGTGTACGCCCTCGTACACCAGCAGGAGGCCCTTGTCGATCAGACGATGGAGACGCTCGCGAATGCGCCGTTTAACAAGATCCGCATGTGCGTCTTCCCGAAGCACTACGAGTACAATACGAATGAGCCGCCGTACTTTGCTTTTGAGAGAAAGGAGGACGGCGGCTGGGATATGCACCGTCCCTGCATGGCGTACTGGGAGATGCTGGAGAGGCGGCTGCGGGAGCTCGATGCGATGGGGATACAGAGCGATCTGATCGTATTCCATCCGTATGACCGCTGGGGCTTCTCGAAGCTGCCGGTGGAGGACGCGCTGGTGTATCTGGACTACCTGACGCGCCGTCTGTCCGCATTCCCGAACCTCTGGTGGAGTCTTGCCAATGAGTACGAGCTGCTGGTGAATTACCGGAAGGAGGACTGGGAGACCTTTGCCCGTTTTCTGCATGAGCACGACAATTACGGGCACCTTCTGAGCAACCACAATATTTTCACTCCGTGGGATTTCTCGAATCCCGACGCGACGCATATCTGCGTACAGATCAAAAACGTGGATGCGGTCAGCCGCATGATCAATCGTTATCAGAAGCCGATGATGGTGGACGAGTGCCGCTATGAGGGGAATCTGCCGCAGGAATGGGGCAATATTTCGGGCTTTGAGATGGTGAACCGGTTCTGGAAGGTGTGCGCGCAGGGGGCGTACTGCACTCATGGCGAGACCTTCATGAATCCGGAGAATGTGATCTGGTGGGCGGCCGGCGGAAAGCTGATCGGGGAGAGTCCGCGGCGCATCGCCTTCCTGCGGGAGATCGTGGAATCCCTGCCGGGGCCGATCACCTATGGCAAGGAGGATTATACGGAGGAGGAGCTGAAAGAGAAAATGGCGCAGCCGTTTCCGGAGAACGCGCCGGGCGCCAATTTCGTGCGGCTGATGAAGACGCTTGAGATCTCTGACGTTCTGAAAGTGCTCGATGGGCACAGAGAGTTTATCGGCCGCGTCGGAGAGGAGGCGTATCTGCGCTACTACGGGCGTGACTGCACCTGTATCGGCGAGCTGTCGCTGCCGGAGGATCAGAACTACCGCGTTGAGGTGATCGATGTCTGGGAGATGACGAGGACGACAGCGCTGGAGGGAGTCTCCGGCAAGGTCAGTGTCGATCTGCCCGGCAAAGAGGGCATTGCGGTGCTGGCGACGCGGATGGCGTAAGGAAAGCGGGGATGGTAGTTTAACCGCAAAGGATATCGGACAGAAACACCGGAAATAAGAAAGATCATAAATTGGGAAACCGCCGGATGGTATGGGACGACAGAAAGTCAGTCGCGCTCTTCCATCCGGCGGTTTCTGATACATCAGGATAGCTGCTCACTGCGCTCGGTTTTACAACAGAATCGGAGCTGTCTGGGCAGGCGGCAGCGAGGCTCTTCTGACAAGCGTTCTGCGGGACAGAAAGCGTCTGAAAGAAAGGAAGGAATCGTCAGGAAATTGAGAAAATTATTTCCTGTTCAAACCCTCCGTGCGGTGGTATGATAGCTGTATAAAACCTGCGCGAAAACGCCGGTCACAGCGGGATCACTCTCTTTGCAGAGCGGTTCCGCCCGGTTCGGTTCGGGACAAAAGGATGCCCGCCGGCATGGAAGGCAGCATAGGTATCAGCATAGGTGCGTAGTGCAACGGTCTTATGGTAATCGATACTGTAAACGAAAGAGTACGACAAAGAAGGAGAGCGCTATGAATGATGCCATGATGCTGCAGGAACTGCAGAAAATCACACAGAAGCTAGAGCAAATTGATGTCAAGACGGACCGCATTGAGGAGAGGACAGGCCGCATCGAGGAAAAAGCTGATAAAACAGCGGCTGACGTTCGCAAGATCTGTCTGGAAATTGAAAACGAAATACGGCCGAACATTATGCGCGTCGCAGAGGGGCATCTTGATCTGGTGCGTCATCTCGAAGAGGCGCAGCATCCCGTCAGGGAGATTGAGGTGCTCTCGGTTAAGATGCGGTATCTGGAGAGCGAGATGCGGCTGCTGAAAAGCAGGATTTAGATCTTGACAATCCAAGTTCTCCCTGTTAAGGTAGGGAAAGTCTATCGGAGGACTTATAATCGTAAGTATAAGGCCGGATAAGATAGCGGATGTGCGGTTTGCCGGAGGGCTGCTCTTACGTATGAGAGAGCCGGATAAGAAAACCGTTTCCATTCGTTTTCTTATCCGGCTTTTTGTGTGCAGAGGAGCAACCTGATCTGTATGAAACGAACGGATGCGGATGGATGGTTTGTGCCGGAGCGCGCAGGAAGGGAGATCACAATGGATTTGTTACACGGAGCAGTCAGACCAATATACTTCAAATATCTGTCCGCGGCGTTCGGGAGCGCCCTGATTACGTCGGTGTATTCTATCGTCGATATGGCGATGGTAGGGCAGTATCAGGGACCGGACGGGACGGCGGCACTGGCGGTTGTCGCTCCCATATGGAATATCATTTACAGTCTCGGACTGCTGACTGGAATCGGCGGTTCTGTCATTCTCAGCACCGCCAGAGGGCAGGCGTCGCGGAATCGGGAGCGCGAGAATGAATACTTTACGGCGGCAGTGATCGGCGCGGTGTTTCTGTCGCTCTTAACGTGGATTGCCATCCTTTTCTTTGAAACGCCTGTACTCACTTTTTTCGGTGCGGATGAGGGGCTGCTGCCGCTGGCCCGCTTATATCTGAAACCGGTTAAGGCGGTGCTTCCGCTCTTTCTGTTTAATCAGATGCTGGCGGCGTTTCTGCGGAATGACAATGCGCCGGGTCTTGCGACAGCTGCCGTTCTGGCGGGCGGAGTATTCAATATTTTTGGCGACTATTTCTTTGTGTTCGTGATGGATCTGGGGATTTACGGCGCGGGTCTTGCGACGGCCATCGGTTCCGGGATTTCATTTGCGGTGCTTCTGACTCATTTTATCTCGAAGAGGAACACGCTGGCCCTGCGGAGACCGGAGGCGCTGCTGCTGAAACTGCAGAACATCGCGGTGACCGGTTTCGCAACATTTTTTATCGATGTGGCGATGGGAATTCTGACGGTGCTGTTCAACCGTCAGATTATGAAGTATCTCGGAACGGACGCCCTCGCCGTCTATGGTCCGATTGTGAATGTAAGTACATTTGTGCAGTGCTGCGCCTACAGCGTGGGACAGGCGGCGCAGCCGATCATCTCCGTTAATTTCGGGGCAGGGAAGTGGAGCAGGATCCGGGAGACACTGCGCTGCGCGCTGTGCGCCACGGCTGTTTTTGCCGTATTCTGGACGGCGCTGAGCCTGCTGGCTCCGCAGCTGTATATCTATATTTTTATGAAACCTACGGCGTCCATACTGGAAATCGCGCCGGCGATTATCCGGAGATACAGCATTTCGTTTCTGCTGCTGCCGCTGAATATTTTTTCCACCTATTATTTTCAGTCGCTGATGAAGCCGAAGGCGGCCTTTGTCGTCTCCGTTTCCAGAGGGCTGCTCGTGAGCGGCGCGCTGATTCTGCTGCTGCCCGTCGTAGCCGGAGCGGACGCCGTCTGGCTCGCGATGCCGGTCACGGAACTGCTGGTGGCGGTTTACGCGGGGAACAGAATGATTCGCTATACCAGAGAGTTGGGAACGGAAAGCACGGCACTATAGGGAAGAAGAGAAAGTGTGCGGAAGAAGACTTCTGTGAAAACAGAAAATGCAGAAGGGTAGAGGATGAGGAGGCAGATACGGAATAGAGAGGTGTTTGCGAGGGGGCTATAAATCAGAATAAAAAGGAGTTTTGCGTGATACAGTACAACGCAAAACTCCTTTTTGTATGAAGAAATTGTTTATCAAGATCCGGCTGTTAATTCAGTGATCTCTTAGAACTTTCCGGCTTTTGCCGCTTCCTCAACGGAAACTGCAACCGCAACGGTAGCGCCGACCATCGGGTTGTTGCCCATGCCGATCAGGCCCATCATCTCAACGTGCGCCGGAACGGAAGAGGAACCTGCGAACTGCGCGTCGGAGTGCATACGGCCCAGGGTGTCGGTGAAGCCATAG
>JAUNGV010000126.1 GCA_030524225.1 Eubacteriales bacterium | reverse complement strand
CTTTTTCCGAGCGCAGTGTCTCCATGATGGACTTTAAATCTTCAAATGTGTACATCTATCTTTCCCCCAAAATTTCTCAGCGTGCCGTCACCGGCCGCGTTTTAATGTGAGTGTGAATACGGCCCCGCCCTCTAACCGGTTATCCGCCGTCAGCTCTCCGCCCATGTTCCGCACTGCGGTTCTGGCAATCGCGAGCCCCAGTCCGAAATTTCCGCCTTTGCCCTTATAACACCGCTCGAACAGATGAGGCATATCTTCTTTCGTGATTCCTTCCCCGTCGTCAGACACCAGGATGGACACGGTTTCCTCCTTTGTTTCCACCCGGACCGTGACAGCCGTTTTCGCGTAGCGAACTGCATTCGAAAGCAGATTATCCAATGCCTGGCTCAAAAGTTCCCCGTCTCCCATCACCGTGAGTTTCTCGCAGAATGGCTCTAAAGAAAGCCGGATTCCATTTTTATGGGCCAGGCCATAAATCCTGTCCAGACTGTCCTCCGCCAGATCGGCCACAGAAACCGGAACAGGGTCGCGCTCCGCGAAATTCGTCTCCAGGCGCGACAAGGTAAGAATCTCGTTCACAAGCCGGGTGAGGCGGCTGCTCTCCTCCAGGATCGTTCTCGCTGCCGCCGCATTATCCGGGAAAACCCCCTGTTCGATCCCCTGAGCATAGCTTCCGATCGACATCAATGGCGTGCGCAGATCATGGGAGATATTCTGGAAAAACGTTTGCTGCGTTTCTCCCGCCTGGTGCAGCTGCCTCGCCATCCCGTTCATAGAGCCCCGCAGCTGTTCCAGCTCTTTTAAGCGAAAAGGCGGCTCAATCTCTTCAAAATTCCCGCCCCCAATCCGCTCCGCTTCCGCACAGAGACGTTTGATCGGTTTTTTGATCCTGCCAACAGCAAGGAAAAGCGCCCCGAGAGAGGCGGCTGCAAAGAAACCGGAGATAAAAAGCACCATGAACGCCGCACTTCTTGTCCAGGCGCTGATCTGGTCCGTCGGGCAGTACGTCACAAGATAGGACAGACGTTTCGACGGAGCCGGCATCTGGTAAATCTCCGCAAGAAAATCTCCCCCATCCAGCACGGAAAGCCGGACCATTTTCCCTTCCTCCCCGGACTCTGTCCCTGCCCCCAGTTCTTCTGCGCAGGCCTTTGCCACCGTCTCCGCGAGTTCCCGCTCCGTCTCTTCCTGCGGATAGACAAGCTGAAGATCCTGAGAAAAGATCAGAAGTCTGGCGTTTCCTCCCATTCTCTGCACCGTCATCCCTATTTTACGCAAAAAATCGCTGTTTCTCTCCCTCGGCGTTTTCTCCTGCCTTGCCTCCCCGGTCAGTGCCTCTCTTGCCAGGGGAAGCACGTTTTTCCGCAGAGCCGCCAGATCCCGTTCTGCCTCTGTAAATGCGTACTGATGAACCGCCCGCATAAAAATCAGACAGGACAAAGGCGGGATCAGGAAAAGAACGATCACCGCCGGTAAAAGGATCTGTCTGATCATGCTCCTCTCTTTCATTCTTCCTCCATTGTGAGCCTGAAACCGTATCCCCAGACCGTGCTGATCCGCACCGGACTTAAAATTTCCCGGAATTTCTTCCGAAGCCGTTTCACCAGGTCATCCGTTGCCCTGGTATCCGCCTGCCAGTCCAACTGCCAAAGAGCCTTCAACAGCTCTTCTCTGCTCACCGCCCGATCCTGGTTTCTTACCAGGTAAGCCAGGAAGTCAAACTCCGTCGGCGTCAGGCTCAGGGACTGATTGCCCATGAAGGCCGTTCTGCGGGCCGGAGACATCATCAGAGGACCAAACGACAGCTCCTTTTCCAGTTCCCCTGTCTGACCCGTCTGTCTGCTCCTGCGCAAAAGCGCCCGCACTCTCGCTACAAGTTCGAGCGGCAGAAATGGCTTTACGAGGTAATCATCGCTTCCCAGCGTCAACCCTGTAACCCGGTCGTAGGGACTGTCCTTGGCGGAAACAATGATAATAGGAAGCTCGCTGTCCGCCTGGCGGAGCCTGGAACAAATACTCAGGCCGTCCGTCCCCGGCATCATAATATCTAAAATCACAAGATTCGGCATAGCTCTTTCACATGCCGTCATCAGAGAATCTCCATCCGGAAACGCCCGGACTGAGAATTCCTCCCGGGAAAGGAAAGCCGAAACAGGCTCCCGGATATTTTTTTCATCATCTGCTATGTAGATTATCTGCGGCATATTCCTGTATCCTTTCTTCTCTGCGCTCTGTGTCTCCTGGTCTTATCACATTTTACCATTCGCCGAAAAAATGGTAAAGACTTTTCTCAGTTCTGCCGCACTTCATACCTGGAATTGCCCCCGTCCCATGCTGTACAATTCAGACATAGCAGACAACCTGCTGCTAAATTTAAATAGGTAATTGCGAAACGCTTTAGCAGTTTTAGGGATATAAAGAATCTGACA
>JAUNGV010000050.1 GCA_030524225.1 Eubacteriales bacterium | reverse complement strand
TAACTATAGTGGAATGCCTTGGTAAAAGATAGCCGTTATTTTATTGAGCGTTTACAGTCATTCTATGGTAACGCACTCAAAATACGGGCAGGAGAAACTATCTCCTGCCCGATCCTGAAATTCTATATTCACATCTGACTGTTTCGATATTGTGTGGGCGTTATGCCCCTGCTTTTTTTAAATGCACGAATAAATGTTTCCGGATTTTCATATCCCACTTTATATGACAGCTTTTCAATACTGATCGGCGCCGTCCTGAGAAAAGCTTCTGCCTGCTTTAAACGAATCTCGCGCAAAAGTTCGACAAAGGTACTCCCCGTCATCTCTTTAATCAGCCTGGAGCAGTAAGATACATTATAATTGAAATGTTCCGCTGTACTTGCAAGGGTAGCCGTCCTATAATGATTCTGCAGATAACTTATCATCTGAATATGGTCGTCTTCCATATCCTTTTCTTCCTTATTGGCACAAATGCCGTCTTTGCATATCCCCGAAGCAGTTTGTTGAATAAAATAGACGCCATATGTATCAGAAGATTGTCACAATATTCATCTTCCTCAAATTGCTCTATATACATATCCAAAATCTGACTTTTAATATCGGAATCACCGGATGTCCGAAAAATAATATAATCTGTCTTTTGATTCTCATATAAATTATTCAGAAAAAATGTAGTCAGAATACTTTTGTTTCTCAAAGAATTGAGAAAAATATCATCAAAAGTCTCATGCCGAATTAAAATATTCAGCACAATACTGTCGTCAAATACTTCCATGGTATGGACAGTGTTCAGGGCAATGAAGCAGATATCCCCTTCGTCAAGGTTAATTTCCTCCCCGCTGATGTGTTGCCGGCACTTTCCACTCAGCACATAAATCATCTCAAACATATCATGGCTATGCTCAAACACAGGCGTGTATCTATCATGTTTTGTAATCTTTACATTATGGAATCGCCCAAACATATTGCTGTCGGAGAAAAATTTCTCTGACGGGACACTTTCCTCATAAAGTTCCGGAAAAATCAGCCTTTTACTCAAAATACTTTCTTTTGTATTTCTGACCAGAAATTCTCTCAGCCCTTTTTCATCCTTCCTTGCTTCATAATATTCTTTATACAGCTTTTCGTTTTCATTGTATTGGTACAAATATTCCAGAATCATCTCTTCATTTCCAGCCATTTTATGTCCTACCTTGACTCTTTATGTCGCTGTATAATCTGTTCCTTCTCATATGGTTTACATTTTATACTTAGATGTTCTCGAAAAATTGCAAGTATTTTCCCGACGAAAATTGCTGAACACAATGTGGCCACTCCAAAACCAATAAGTTCTGACATAGATAAATATCCTATCACAATGGATAGTATGATCATACTCACATCATAACATATTTTCACGGTTCCAATATTTCTCTTCATCATATGCGCGATCAGATTCACAGTTCCATCCGGTGGATTTTGCACAAGATCCATTGAAAGCATGAGATGCATACCAAATGCTGTGCATAGAATACTCAATATCATTAAGATTATTTTTATTCCCATGCCATTGGCCTCAAAAGACATCGCATTTTTAAGTATATCAATTACCACTCCAAATAGAAATGCAACCGGTATTTGCAGCAATACTTTCACATTAATCAGCTTTCTCTCTAAAATGTATTGAAAAAAACTGTTCATAAAATGAAACAGCATGGTCAGAGTACCAAAGGTCAGCGGAGTGATGTACCCCAAGACATACGGGACGCTGCTGATCGGAGAAACACCTAATCCGCATTTTACACATAAAACAATCCCGAGTGAAACCAAAAATAAACCAGCTAAATAAATAATAATCCTGTTAAAAAAATAACCTCGAAACATACAGCGCCTTCTTTCATGCAGACAATTTATCAACTTATCTCCATCCTGTTTCACGGATCGGAATTTTCGTCTTCAAGCGTGGCAATAACCGTTCGAAGCAAGTCCATAAGACTTTCTCTCTGTTCAGTAGACAGACGGCTGGCAGCCAAGGCATCCGTTTTCTCTCCAATAAGAACAGCCTGTTCAGCATAGTGTTTTCCTTCTTCTGTCAGCATGATCTGTACAGCACGCCTGTCATCGGAATCACCAATACGATCAATCAGATATTTCTCCTCCATCTTTTTTAATAATCCCGTTATCGTAGATTTATCAATCGAGCAGCGTCTTGCAATCTCCTTTGGCGTTAAACCATCACATTCCAGCAGACATTCAAGTACCTTGGCCTGCCCTGGAAGGAGCGACAATTCAGCAGTTTTTTTTATGATTGCTTTATTGCAACTATGAAATGATTTCATAAGCAGAAAATGTAAATTATCCGGCATTTTAATAGTTCACCCCCGCCTAATATAGTTTGCTTCCAAACCATATTAGGTCAAAATAGTATTTTTGTCAACACATATAAATTCGATGGAAATAACACGGAAATTTTTCTATGTCCTTCGGTCCTATCAATAAAAGCGGCGGTCCCTTTTCAGAACCGCCGCAGCAAAATCACCCTATCTGGTTACACCATTCCCCAAATTCACTCTGCCCGATACATCCTGTTTAAAACCTGATTTCATACTCGCCTGAACCGGCCTGCGCCTGCCAGAATTCTCCCGTCTGTGCCTTCCCGAACTCCAGTCCCTGCGCCTCTGGTCCGGCCTGCGTGTGCAGGCGGATCTGCGCCTTCGTATTGACCGGAATCCTCACACGCAGCATTCCGTGCGCGGCGCTCTCCGCGCCACTTTCCTTCTCCTGCGGCTCCAGCCTCCACCCGATCTGAATCTGTCCATACACTGAATCGTAGGAAAGCGATACTTCACGCAGACCGCCGCCAAAGCGCGGCTCCACGATAAACTCCCGATAGCCGGGCGCCTGCTCCTTTGCCTCAAGGCCTCCCATCACACGGGTCAGCCACTCCCCGATCGCGCCGTAAGCGTAATGATTGAAAGAGTTCATATCCGGACTCCACATCGAGCCGTCCGGCTTTTTGCCGTCCCAGTGCTCCCAGACCGTCGTCGCTCCCTGCCGCACCTGATAGAGCCATGACGGGAAATCATCCTTTAAGAGCAGATCGTACGCTTCCTCCAGCGCCCCGTTCTGCGAAAGCGCGTGGCAGAAATACGGCGTTCCGACGAAGCCCGTTACGAGATGACCGTTTTCCTTTGCCAGCAGCTTTTTCAGATTTTCCACGGTCTGCGCCACATACTGCGGCGGCGTCAGTCCGAAATAGAGCGCTACGATATGCGCCGTCTGCGTCTGCGCGGTCAGATTGCCCTCCGCATCAAAGAAGGTCGTCCGGAATTTATCCACGATCTTCTCATACAGCGCCTCATACTCCGCCGCCATCTCCTCCTTTGCCGGATCGCTCTGCCCCAGCACATGGAGAATCTTCACGAACACCCCCGTCGAATAGGCGAAATAGGCCGTACAGGTCAGATCATTCGGCGTCGCGCCGAAATAGCTCCCTTCCTCGGCGTCCAGCGCCACCCAGTCGCCGAACTGAAGCTGATAATTCCAGATATAATCCTTCGCGTGCGCCCGCATAAAATCGATCCACGCCTTCATGCTGTCAAACTGACGGCGCAGAATCTCGGTGTCCCCGTAGCACAGATACATCGTCCACGGATTGATCACCGCCACGTCCGCCCATGCCGCCGCCGAATGCGTTCCCTGAGAGAGCAGCCAGTCCTCTCCCACCGAACCGCTGATAATATCCGGCACCACATGCGCGACGCCGCCCTCCGGTGTCTGATCCGCCGCCACGTCCGCCAGCCATTTGCTGTAGAACTGATAGGTATTCGTCAGGAAAGTCGCCGTTCTGCAGAAAATCTGCGCGTCTCCCGTCCACCCCATTCTCTCGTCGCGCTGCGGGCAGTCCGTCGGCACATCGACGAAATTGCTCTTTAACCCCCAGAGAATGTTGTGCATCAGCTGGTTCAGATCGGGATTCGAGGTCGAGAGCGTCCCCGTCTGCTCCATCGCGGAGTACACGGCGCGGGCTGTAAAGTTCTCCGGCTTCGCCTCTCCCGGGAAGGAGAGAATCTGCGCGTACTGGAATCCCATGAACGTGAAGGTGGGATGGTATTCGATCTCTCCGTCCCGCCCGAAGGTGTACACCAGTTCCTGCTTCGCTTCCCGGAGATTATCGAGATAGACGTTCCCGTCCTTATCCAGTGTCTCGAAGCAGCGGATCCGGATCACATCACCCTTTTTCCCGGCCGCTTTAATATGAAGCCATGCGCTCATATTCTGACCGAAATCGAGAACTCTCTCTCCCTTCGGCGTCGTGAACAGGCTCCTGACCGGGAACGTCTCATGCTCCCGCACGCGGCAGTTCGTCTGTGCGGTCAACGCGGACAGATCGGAGGACAGAATCGTCACAGGATGCCACTTCGCCGCACCGACAATTCCGGCAGCCGTACCCGCATCCGGTTCCGACCAGCCGGGAACCTCCCCCGCCGCGTCGTAATGTTCGCCATCGTAAATCTCTGCGAACGTCACCGGAGAATCACAGCCCTCCCAGTCCGCTCCCGTCGTCACCAGCTGCTCCCTGCCGTCCTCATAGCGAATCAGCAGATGGAGGGCGAACGCCGTCTGCGTTCCATAATTATTGCGGTTGTGCTTAAAGCCCATCAGTCCCTTGTACCAGCCTGCCCCCAGTGATGCGCCCGCTCTGTTTGTGCCTTCCCGCAGGTAATCGGTGACCTCGTACGTCTGATACATCAGATGCTTGTGGTACGACGTCCACCCCGGCGTCAGAATGTCCTCTCCCACCTTCCTGCCGTTCAGATAGAATTCGTAGATGCCGAAGGCGGTCGCAAAGGCAAACGCCTCCTTCACCCTGCCGTCCACGGAGAATCCGCCGCGCACATACGTTCCCTTGGAATTGCCGGCATCCGCCTCCGTCTCCGCCGAGACAAACGCGCCCCGCCACTCCCTCCGCGTATCCTGCAGGGCCGTGACCAGGAACGCCGGATCGCTCCATGCGCTCTCCTGCTCCCCCGCCCATGCTCTGACGCGCACGTAATACTTCCGCGCGGACTGCGGCGCAAACCCTTCCGGCACAAAATGCGCGGATTCCCGCGTCTGCGTGATTCCGCTGTCATAGAGCAGAGCGTCCTGTGCAAAATCCGGCGTCAGGGCTATCTGCACCTGCGCCGCGCTCTGTACGACATCCCTTTCGTCGCTCTCCATGATCCAGCCAACCTGAAAAAGACCGGCCACACCGACCGGATTGTGCTCATAATTAATTCTGACTTCCGTAACAGCAAGCATATCTACTATAACCCTTTTCTGTACCTTTCTGCCGCAATCTTTTTTGCGGCACTGTGAGCAGAAATCCGCGCAGGCGGTTTCTGCGATACAATCATCGAATCAGAGACGCGATACCACACTGTCTCTCTCGATCAGCTCTGTGCAGACCTGAATTTTCAGATGCGCCGCAGACGGATTCATGATGATCTGCTTTAACCGGTTCACCGCCACCGCCCCCATCTCCTGCTTGGAGACGCGCAGGGTCGTCAGGCGCGGCGATACGATTTCGCAGTACGGCAGATCGTCGAAGCCGATGATCGAGATGTCCTCCGGTATCCGGTACCCCTTCTCCTCCAGCGCCTTCATCGCGCCGAAAGCGATCATGTCGTCGTCGGCAAAAAAGGCGGTCGGCAGATCCTCCTTCGTCTTCACGCGGCCGCTCAGGAGCCTGAGCATATCCCGGTACGCCCCGTCCATCGTCGTGGAGAGGGTGTAGGCATACTTCTTGTCCGGCACGAGTCCCGCCTTGGAGAGCGCCACCTGATATCCCACTGCCCGGGAACGGAACGCCTTGATCCGGACGTTTCCCCGCAGATATCCGATCTGTCTGTGTCCCTTTTCCAGCAGATATGTCACCGCCATCCGGGCCGAATCGGCGTTGTTGATCAGAACCCCGTCAAAGCGCATATCCGACGGCCAGTAATCCAGCACCAGCACAGGGGCGAGAGCCTGCTCAAAGGGCTTCAAATCCTCGTCTGCCAGCTCCGTTCCCAGCAGAATCACCGCCGTCGTCTTGTCGTGTACGATCTGCCGGATCTGCTCCTCATAGCCGGGCATTCTCCGGTCAATCATCGTGACCGACATCTCCAGAGAACAGTTGCGCGCCTCTCTCTCCGCCCCGTCCATCATCATGGGAAAGAAAGGCGTGTCGTCAAGAATCAGACCCGTCTTTTTGTAGACGACAAAGCGCACCCGTGTGATCCGGTTCTCCTCGATATAACCGAGCTCTCTTGCCACCGCGAACACCCGGGCCGCCGTGTCCTTATTGACGCCGCGCTTGTAATTGAGCGCATTGGAAACCGTCGCCGGGGAAAATCCCGTCAGTTCCGCAATCTGTTTGATGCTGACCTTCATATGTACCTTCCCTTTTTACGCCAGCGTCCGGCGCACCGCCTCTTTCCAGCCCGCGTATTTCCTCTGCTGCGCGGCGCTCTCCATCTGCGGCGCGTACCGCTCCCTCCTCGTTCCGGCAAAGAGCGTCTCCGGATCAAAGAATCCCATCGCCAGTCCCGCCGCGTACGCCGCTCCCATACCAGAGAGCTCCTCCGCCTGGGGCACCATGACCGGGATCTGCAGAATATCGCTCTGCATCTGCATCAGATAACCGTTGCGCGTCGGCCCGCCGTCCGCCCGCAGCTCGGAAATCGCCACCGGCGCGCTCTCATTCATCACGTTCACAATATCCGCAATCTGATACGCGATACAGTCAAGCGCCGCGCGCACGATTTCATTCTTCCCCGTCGTTCTGCTCATCCCGCAGAGGATCGCCCGCGCATCGCTCTCCCAGTAGGGCGCTCCCAGTCCGGTAAACGCGGGAACGAGATAGCACTCGTCCTGCGGATTCGCCGCCTGTGCCAGCTCCTGTGTCTCCGCCGCCGACTGAATCAGCCGGACGTCGTCCTTGAGCCATGTGATCACCGCGCCGGTGTAGTTGATGTTGCCTTCCAGCACATAGTTGACCTTGCCGCCAATCTTCCATGCGAGCGAAGTCACCACACCCTGTTCGGAAAAGACCGGTCTCTCTCCGATGTTCATCATGATCGAAGATCCCGTGCCGTAAGTCGCCTTCGTCATGCCCGGCATAAGGCAGCCCTGTCCGAACAGAGCGCCGTGGGAATCCCCCAGCACACCGTGAATCGGAACCGGCCTCTCCAGAAATCCTTCCAGATCTGTCTCTCCGAAGCGGGCGTCCGAATCCGTCACCTGCGGAAGAGATCCCGGATCAATCCCGAACAGCGCGCAGATCTCCGGATCCCATTCCAGCTTCGACACGTTAAAGAGCTGGGTCCGGGAGGCGTTCGAATAATCCGTCGCGAAGACCTTCCCGCCCGTCAGCTTATACAGCAGCCACGCGTCGATGTTGCCCATGCAGAGCGCGCCTCTCTCCTGCAGGCGCGCCGCCTCCGGCACATTCTCCAGAATCCACGCCAGCTTCGCCGCACTGAAATACGGCGAGAGGCGCAGCCCCGTCGTCCGGCGCACCGTCTCCGCCGCTCCCGTCTCCTCGATGCGCGCGCAGATCTGCGCGCCTCTGGCGCACTGCCAGACCACCGCGTTGTAGACAGGCTCTCCCGTCTCACGGTTCCATGCGAGCGCTGTCTCCCGCTGGTTGCTGATTCCGATTCCCGCGATCTCCTCTTTGCCGATCCCGCTCTCCTCCACGAGCCGGCGGATTACCTCTATGGTATTGGCATAGATTTCCTCCGGATCGTGCTCCACCCAGCCGCGCTCATCGACAATCTGGCGGTGCGCCTTGTCGCACCGCCTGACGATACTCCCGTCGTTTGTAAACAGCAGGGCCTTCGTCCCCTGCGTACTCTGATCCACTCCGATGATATACATCTGCTTTCCCCCGCTGTTATTCTTCGCTTCCTAATTCCGTCGGCTCTGCCGCCAAATCCGCGCCGACCGGCAGTCTCAAAGCTTCTTTCAATGCCGCGCCGTCTTTAATCCCTGCCGCCGAATTCGCGCCGGAGAACAGCCTCTCCGGCGCAGTCCGCCTATGCCAGCAGCTCCTTCGCCTTCTGTGCGATTCCTTCCGCGTTCAGTCCGTAATAATCGAACACTTCTTTCGACGTTCCGGTAATCACCGGCGCATCCGGCAGCGAGAGGTTCACCACGCGGCGCGGGCAGTGTTCGCCGACCACCTGACTGACCATGGAGCCGAGCCCGCCAAAGGGCGCGTGTTCCTCCACCGTCAGAACTCCTTTAGCCTGGGAAGCGGTTTTCACAATCGCCTGCACATCCAGGGGCTTGACACAGTACATGTCGAGCACGATCGCCCGAACGCCCTCTCCGGCCAGCAGCACCGCCGCGTCGAGAGCGGGGCGCACCATCTCGCCGCAGGCCACAATTACGAGATCGAACGTCTCCTTCCCCTCTGCCACATCCTCTATTTTCACAGGCAGGAAGCCTCTTCCTGCCACCGGCAGCTGCGCCTCTTCCGACTGGGAATCTCCCGTCTCTCCATGTTTCCGGACAAACATCTCATCCACCCGCAGCGCCGTCGCCTGATCCATCACAAACGGGCAGTTCTCTTCCGTGTAAATATCCTCCACCGGATTGCGTCCCACGCGAATATAGGCGGGCTTTTCATCCTGCAGAAGCGCCTCGATCAGCTGCGCCGTCTGGAAACGGTCGCTCGGCAGATAGACCCGCATATTCGGAATCGCGCTCATCGCCGCAATGTCCTGTGCGGAATGATGGCTCATGCCCAGCGCTCCGTAGCTGACGCCGCCGCTGATGCCGATCAGCTTCACGTTCGTATTGGAGTAGGCGCAGTCCACCTTTGCCTGCTCGTAGCTTCTCGTCGAGAGAAAGCACGCCGGAGAAGCCGCATATGCTTTCTTTCCGCATTTCGCCAGTCCCGCCGCAATCCCGACGAGATCCTGCTCGGCAATGCCGACCTCTACGAACTGCTCCGGAAATGCTCCCGCAAACGGAGCCAGAGACGCGCTTCCTCTGCTGTCGCTGCAGAGCACAACGACGTCCTTATCCTCTTTGGCATGCTGCATCAGTACGTCGCAAATCGCGGCGCGGTTCGGGATCTTATTCATGGAGCGCCTCCTTTCTCTGTGCAAAATCCTTGATGATCTGTTCGTATTCCTCTTTCGTCGGCACATGATGATGCCACGAAGCCTTATTTTCCATCACGGCGGAGCCGCAGCCCTTCGTCGTGTTCGCGATCACGAAGGTCGGCTTGCCCTTGCACGCCTTCGCCTGTGCAAAAGCGTCCTCCAGCGCGCTCACGCTGTTGCCGTCGCACTGCACGACGTTCCAACCAAACGCGGTCAGACGCGCCTCCAGATCGTCCTCACCCATCACATCCTCCGTGTTGCCGGAGATCTGCAGACGATTGCGGTCCACCACGGCGCAGAGGTTGTCGAGATGATACTGGCGGGCCGCCATCGCGCCCTCCCAGTTGCTACCCTCCGCCAGCTCGCCGTCTCCGAGAACGACGTAGACGCGGTAGTCCCTCTTGTCCATCTTACCGGCCAGCGCCATGCCTACCGCCACCGGCAGCCCGTGTCCGAGGGAACCGGAATTCATCTCGATGCCCGGCAGCTTGTTGTTCGGATGACCGATATAAGGGGAAGCAAACCTGGAATACTTCTCAATCACTTCCTCAATCGGGAAAAAGCCCTTCGCCGCCAGCACCGCGTAGAGTGCCTCCACGCAGTGTCCCTTGCTCATCACAAAGCGGTCTCTGTCCGGATCGTCCTGATTCTCCGGACTAATATTCATCACCTTGAAATACAGCGTTGCCAGCGTCTCCATGACGCTCATATCTCCGCCGATATGGCCGCCGTTTCCGGCCATAATCATATCCACGACATCCTTGCGCAGATCATAGCACTTTTCCTGTAAATTCATATGAACTCCTTTTTCTGTCCCCGCGCCAAACCGGCGCTGACTTTGCAAAAACCATCGTCCGCAGGCGGCGTCCGTCTCATTCTCCTCTTAAATACGCCTTGACGTCCTCCTCGATCGGATCATAGAGATCGGGAGTCACGCCGATGTATTTGCAGGCCTCGTACATCACCGGCACCACATCCTTGTGAATACCGACGCAATGGTGGATATACGGTCCCTCGACAATCTTGGCCTCCAGCCGCTTTAAATTCGCGACCTCCACCCAGACATACGTTCCCTTCGTGTAAGGCCCCTCGATTCCCTTCGCGTTTCCGAGCAGCAGGGAGTACTCCCCGTTGTCTCCGTCGAACCGGCACAGCGTCATCTCTCCGTGCTTTGCCTCCGCCTCGACTGCGCCGGGATCATTGAACGCCAGAGGATAACCGATCGTGGGCTTCTCTCTCGCCACGGAAATCGGCCACGGTCCGCAGTGCTGCAGCAGCTCGCCGTTCTCGTTGTCGGGATCGCGCACTGTCCAGTCCGCAAAGAATGTTCTCTTCTCTCCCATGCCTGCCGCCTCGAGCATGACCGCCGTGATTGCGCCGTGAATATCCGTCTCGCAGACAACCGGCAGCCCTTCCTCGTTGAGCAGGGAGTTTGCCGCGCAGGGCATGATGTGAATCTCATCCTGCAGTGCGTTCCAGCACTGGATCGCGATGGCGTTGCAGCCGTATTTCGCCGCCAGATTCTTCATCGCCACCTTTAACGCCGCCACGTTTTCCAGCTCGTCGTCCTTGATCTTGATGCACATATTGTCGCGGCAGTACTGCACGGTCTTTGCGACCTCGACGCCCTCTGCCTTGACCTTCTTCATTTCCGCCGTCAGCTCCGGAATCGGAATCGGGGAGAGCTGAATGTTGAACTTCTCAAGCAGCTCGCCTTCGTTGCACATCGTCGACCAGAAATCGAAGGGACGCGGTCCGATCTGGAGGATTCTCGTATGGCGGAACACATCGACAATATGACAGACTGTGAGGAAATCGCGGACGCCTCTCTCGAATTCCGGATCATGCAGGCGGCAGTTCGTCATATAAGTGAACGGCACCTGGAAACGGCGCAGCACCTTGCCGGTTGCAAAGAGTCCGCACTGGCTGTCCCGCAGACGGATTCCGTTCTCATCCGGACGCTCGTCCCGCGGTCCCCACAGAAGCACCGGCACATTCAGTCTCTTGGCCAGTCTCGCACAGACATACTCCGTTCCGAAATTACAGTGCGGCAGGAACAGCCCTTTGATCTTCTCCGCCTCGAACTTCGCCGCGATCGCGTTCAGATCGTTGTCATCGTAGAGAAGCCCCTCCTCGTTGATGTCCGTGATGTCCACGAACGAAACGCCCAGCTCTCCCAGACGCTCTCTCGTTAAGTTCGCATACTTCACTGCGTCCGGCGCACTGAAAATACTTCTTCTTGTCGGCGCAAAACCAATTTTGACCTGTTCCATTTCTGTTTTCCTCCTTGCCTTTCCTTGTACCTTTACGATTTATGATTTGAGCATTGTGATGATTGTGACCGTGAATCGTTGTGGTGACGGTGGTAATTGTGACCTTTGATTATTACAGTGCTTGCAGTGATTGTTTTGTGCTGTCCGCCGGAATCTTCGTTTGTGAAGTCTCGTTTGGATCTCTTCTTTATCTTAATTTCTTCTGTTTCTTGTAAATTTAGTTTATAAATTTTTATATGTTTTTGCAACAAAAATTTATATATTTTTCAGGGATTCCTCTCTTCGGAGCAGGCTGTCTGACCGCCCCTTCGTCCTCTCCCTCCCCCTGCGCCGCCTCCCGCCTTCGCCTCTCTCCACTCTCTTTCTTTTCTGGATTCCAGCTGAAAACGCCGTGTTTTCGGGCTTTGCAGAAACAGGCTTCTACAGACTCTCTTTTGATTTTATTTCATTTTAGAAACGAAAACCCCAAATCGCCATCCTCTGTGCACGGCAATTTGGGGTTTTATATGTGATTTTGCAGACGTTCCTGTTATGTAAATTTATGTAAATATTTATATAAATATTTTATTCCAACTCACCAATGATCTACTGGAAAAAGAGCCGCAGTTCATATCCATCTCTGCTGAAATTCATCCGACAAATATTTTGCCAGCTCTTCTGCCAGCTCATGCACCTTCGTCCCCGGAGCAATATCCGTCGGCGTTCTGCCTTTTCCGGCTTTTATAATACGCTTTGCATATCGAATTGCCAATTTCGGCTTTCCCTTTTCCATCAGAATATCAAAAATATCCTTCCTGTTTTTCTGATATTTTCCAATTTTCAATTCCCTGAACTTATCATTCAAAAACGAGATATATTCTGATCGATGGTTATTCGCCGTATAATAATCAAAATGCAAAAGAAACCAGAATTCAATACATTCATTGCTCTATGCGGTGTGATACTGCAATTCAGAATTTTCTTTATTCAGTGCTGTGGCTCGTTCCACGACGCCATTGAAGCGCTGCGGAGGAAAGCTGTCCTTGTCATATATGCACCAAATCTGCCCCTTTGTGATCTGGTTATGCTTCACATAATCTTCTGCCATTCCAATGACACGCATCGTTTCCGCCTGACAGGGTTCTATTTCAATCAGAACCATATCTTTGTATATCGGATTCTCTTCTATCATTTTTTTGAATCCCATAAAATACTGCGGCTCCGTTTGCTGCCCTTCGCAGAAAATATAGTAACGATATTTCTTTAATTCCAAATATTCCTGTCGTCGCTTCTTTTTCCACTTTTCCATTCCGGCTTTTTTAGGCATTGAGGTTCCCCCAATCTATCATTCTTCTGAGGTAGGGATCAGCTCCATACTTTCCTTCCAGATATTGCTTATCAAACTTAGCATCTTTGCGAACAGATTCTCCCTTTTCATTTTTAAACTCTACCAAAGAGTATAATTTCGAATTCTGGGCATTTCCCTTCGCCGCAAACCAGATTTCATCTCTGCGGAATACAGAACTGTTCATAGTTGATAAATCATGAGAAGTAAAAATCAACTGCGCCCCGTGCCGGTTAACCTCCATATCGTTGAATAGCATGATAATGTGCCGCAGCAAAACAGGATGAATTTTTGCATCTAATTCATCAATCACCAACGTTGTTCCGGACACAAGACTTGCAGCGATAAATGGCAGTAATCCAAATAACTTTCGGGTACCGCTCGATTCCTCGGACAACTGCAATTCCGATTCATAACCATCAACGACATGCTTCGTATAGACCTCTATTTTTTCATTTTCCTTTTCTTCCATCCGGAAATCCACGATATCCAGATCCATTTCCTGTATCATTTCCAAAACGATCTTCTTTACCGCTTCCGAATTCGCAATGGCCATCCGCAGTTCCTGCATTGGATTTCCATAATTCAGAAAATGAATGCCATATTCAAACCAGTTCAGTATATCCTTTATCGCTTCGTTCTTCTTATAGGTAATTCCCAAATAAGAAAGAAGCGTCAGTGTCTCAGAAAGTTCATCACTGATTTTCAGCCTTGCAAATATACCCTTCAGCACAATTCCTTCCATGGAACGCTCGAAAAGAGCCGATATTCTCCCTGTATCCAGCTTCACACGATCCAGTTTCTCATAAAGAACGATGTCTTTTTTCACAGTTAAAACATATCGGTATTCTGCCATTTTGGTACGAAAGAACAGCTCAAATTCTGTCGGCTTTTCTTTTTCCGTTCTTTCAAAAGCGAATGGCTCTATCAGAATTTTCTTCATTGGGAAACGGTAATTGGCCTGATCATCCGTCGCATATAAAGGCCTGAGCACTTTGGCCGCTACTGTCTGAATCGCCTCCAGCACATTGGACTTGCCTCCGCCATTCGGTCCATAAATTGCGGATACCGGTAAATACAGTTCCCCGTCCTTGTCCCTGATCACCCGATCCTCATGCTCTGATATTGCCGCAGCCTGCATATCGAACGTGATTTCATCCCTGATGCTCTTAAAATTTTTTACAGTAAATTGGCATAGCATGTCATCCGTCTCCTGTTCATTGTGTTATTCTCTCACACTCTTATTTCCCATTTCTTATTTCTCATAGTCTTATTATATTCCCTTTTCTTTATTTAACAACATTAATATGAGATATTTTCTCATATTATCCATTATATTTTCTTCATCGCTGATCAGGCGCTGATAAAGCCGACCCTCTATCTCCCTCTGTAGTGATCCCGGTACTCCGCAGGGGTGAGAGCATAAACAGCCTCAAACGCCCGATAGAAATAAGTGCGGTTGGAGAAGCTTAAATGTTCGCAGATCTCCGCGACAGTCCAGTCGCTGTGCCGCAGGAGATCCGCCGCCGCTTTCAGGCGCACGGAGAGACTGTACCGGGTAAAGGACATTCCGTAGTAATCGCGGATCAGCCGGCACAGATAGGCAGCATTGTAGTGAAACCGCTCCGCAAGCTCCTCTTTGCCGATCGTTCCCTGCGCCGTCTCCATGACCAGATGGATCTGCGCCATCAGCTCCTCCCGACTGTCCTCCACATCAAACACCGCCTGCCGTCTGTAATCCTGTGCCGCGTCAAGAATTCCGAAAATACGCCGCAGTCTCCCCTGAATCATCAGCCAGTAGCCCGGCTGCTTGCGCAGCAGCTCCCCCAGCATTTCATTGAGCTCCGCCTCCACCGCGCCGTCCGGGTGCAGCGCCTGAAAATGGCAGAAGGATTTGCGGGCCGCCGTATCATCCTCCATTCTCGAGAGAAGGTACTGCAGAATTCCCTGCTGCTCTCCGCCCGGCGATTCATGGAACAGAAGATTCTCGATACAGCTGTCCTTAATCCCGAGATAGACGCAGGTAATGTCCCGGTCAAGACGCTCGACGTGCCGGATATTCTTATCCAGCAGCACGCAGTCTCCCTTCCGCAGACGGATTTTCTTCCCCTCAATCCATTCCTCGAGCTCCCCGTCCAGCACAATCGTCATCTCGAAATAATCATGGCTGTGATACCGTTTCTGAAAGGGCGCAATCTCCTCCACACGGGCCATATTGGAATTCGTGTAATCCCAGCAGCTCGTCCTGTTCCGGTCGGCGATCAGATAGCGCCCTCCCGTCTGCGGATGAGACGACCACATACTGATCACGAGATCCGCGTCGTTTTGCGAGTAGCGTCTCGTCCCCGGTTCCGTTTTCTTCTCTCCCGCATAGCATCTCTGAAGAAGAGCCATCAGCTGGGTGATTTCCATGTTGTTCTTTGCAGAAATGGAACCGGTTTTTGCCCCCTCTCCCTGCCGTCTCACCGCCTGTCTGCCTGCCATCCATCTCTCCCTCCCCGCTCCTGCGCATCCGTCCTCCGAAAAATAAATCCAAAAGATTGAAAATAAGCTCGATAGCTTATTATTCAATCCCGAGATTTGTGCCGGAGCATCACGAATCTCGATTATAGCAGACGCAAATTGAAGATTTGCGTCGCCCCGTCGCGAGGATCGCTCCTGAATAAGGAAAAATATGCAAAATATGATACAAATTCTTCCATCTTCTGAATCTGGAACATTGTGTGTGATTTCATTTTCACAGTACCATATTCTCAGAGAAATTGTCCACTAAAATCAAAAAAGTAAAGTCAAAAAAGGGGGAACTATATTACTATGAAAAATCCAGCGGAGCAGCAGGAACGAAAGCGGAAAGAAATCGCCAAATGGGAGCGTCAGCTGGCCACTAAGCCATATCACGGCTACATGGCCGTTCTAGTCGTCATCGTCGCGCTGATTCATCTGTTAGACGAGTATGCGAGCAGCGCTTCCGGCGCGATCCAGTCCTCGATCATCAACGACCTGTTCGTGGGACAGATGGGCGTCGATTATACGACCGGTCTCTCGATGATGTCCCTGATCACCCTGATCACTCTGTTCGCCACTATTTTCTCCTCTGTCTTTAAATCGCTGGCTGACCGGTACGGCCGCAAGCCTTTCCTCGTGTTCAGCGCCTTCGGCATGGGCTTTGGTATGCTTCTGTGCGCCGTCGCTCCGAATGCGCCGCTCTATTTCGCAGGGCGGGCCGTCGTCGGCTTCTTCACCGCCACCGATTTCCAGGTACTCTACATTATGGAAGTCTCTCCGGACGACAAGAGGGGCATATTCTACTCCGTCACCAAGAGTATCGGCACCGTCGGCATTGTGCTCATCGCCGTCGTGCGGGGCGCATTCCTCTCTGTCGATGCGGGCAACTGGCGTATGATCTACATGATTCCCGCTGTGGCGGGTCTCGTTCTCGGCCTGATCACTCTGCTTACCTCCCGGGAGACGGACGTTTTCATGAAACGCAGAATCGAAATGCTCCGGCACGAGCTTGACGCCAGCACAGATGAGCAGAAAAAGGTGGAAAAAGAGGACAAAGGCGGCATGATGGTAGCGCTTCGCACAATTCTTCGCCACTCTCAGCTGCGCAACCAGCTGATTGCAGCCTGCCTGTTTATGTGCGCGATGATGCCCTTTACCGGTTACTACGAATCGATTATGACGATGGGCGGCATGACCACAGACTCCGTCACCCAAGCTCTCTTCTTCTATCCGATTGCATGGGCCGTGCTCTTGTTTATCAGCGGCTTTGTCAGCGACCGAATGGGACGAAAAGTGGCGGTTATGATATTCGGTATCCTCGCCATCCTCTGCCAGATCGGTTTTGTGCTCGGCGCTTCCGGCGGAATGCCTCCTGTTCTGGTCGGTCTCTTCCTCGGCGGTGCAATCGGCTGCTACTGGACCTCCAGCAACACCATTTCCCTGATGACCAACGAGATCGCGCCCACTCATCTGCGCGCCTCCATTTCCTCGGTCACCGCCATCGTCGTTCTGATCGTCACCCTGTTCGCCACGGCGTTCTACGCATGGCTGGTCACGGTCATTTCCCTGCAGAACCTCTGCCTCTTCGGAGCGATTATCGCACTGGTTCTCTCGATGCTCTTCCTTGCCTTCTCCACCAAAGAGACCGCAGGCATCGAACTTGATTCTCAGATTCGGAGGTAACCATGCTGAAACGAACAAGCTCTTTTAATGATAACTGGTTTTTCCACCTTGGGGAGCTCTCACAGGCGCCAAAGACCGGTCGGAGCAAAACCGGCGTGTGCGGCGGCGCTTCTAACGGGACAAATGAAGAGGACAACTACTACCCTCTTCCGGAGCGCTTCTGGGCGATTTTCGGGACCCAGGGAAAGACGGCGGGAAACCACTGCATGAATCTCGCTGCTTCCCTTACTGACGACTGGGAGTCCATCTGTCTGCCCCACGACTGGCGTATCCGCCAGCCCTATACCGGTCCTTCCTCCCATGAAAGCAGCGCTGCTCTTCACAATCTGGGCGGAGACTGCCTGCCGGACGGCGTCGGCTATTACCGCAAGACGTTCGAACTGCCGTCTGAGGCCGCCGGTCAGAGAATTTATCTGGAATTTGAAGGAGCTATGCGGCACACGCAGATCTGGATCAACGGCTGCTATGTCGCCTCTCACTTCTCCGGCTACTCGACGTTTCTCACTGACATCTCAGAATACGCCCTCTATGGCGATGAAGGGCTCAATACTGTGCTCGTGCGCACTGATACCGATGCTGCCGAAGGCTGGTGGGGCGAGGGCGCGGGACTTTACCGCGACGTATGGCTCACCATCCTTCCTCCGCTCCACATCGCGCGGGACGGATTATTCCTTCGCACGACGGCACTGGATCACGATCAGGCGCAGCTTACGGCTGAGGTAGAACTGGAAAATGACAGCGACACGACGCAGGAAGTGCAGATTCAGATCGCCTTCTCTGACCCGGACGGCAAGGACGCCGGATGCAGCGAATGCCGCCTTCTGGTTCCCGCTCTGGGAAAGGCGCAGGCGACGCTTCCCTTTGCCATCGATGCGCCCCGTCTCTGGAGCCCGGATACTCCGGAGCTCTACCGCGCCGCACTCTCAGTCACAGGGGAACGGGACAGCGACGCGCTGCCCCAGTCCTTCGGTCTGCGAAACGCCGTCTACACCCGCGACGGACTGCTGCTTAATGGAACGCTAACCGAACTGCGGGGCGTCTGCGTCCATCAGGATTTTGCAGCCGTCGGCACCGCTCTCTCCGAGGATATTCTGCGTTACCGTCTGCAGCGGATCAAGGACATGGGCGGCAACGCATACCGTTCCTCCCATCACAGCGCTTCCCGGACGCTCCTTCGTCTCTGCGATGAGATGGGCATTCTGGTGCTCAATGAGATCCGCCATTTTGACATCACCACCGAAGCGGTCAGCGATCTCGAGGATATGATCAAGAGTTCCCGCAATCACCCCTGCGTCTATCTCTACTGTCTCGAAAACGAGGAGTTTATCGAAGTGCTTCCCCAGGGCCGCCGGATTCTGAAACGTCTCCTGCAGCTCGGAAAACAGTGGGACGACACCCGCGCGTTTACGACGGCGACCCAGTTCGGACGCGGTCTGCCGGACTACCAGCTGATCGCCGATGTTGCGGGCTATAACTATGACGACGGCGACGCGCAGCGTCTCCTTGACGAGCATCCGCAGGTACGCGTGATGGCGACCGAAGACGCCAGCTTCGTCTCAACACGCGGCATCTATGCCGACTCTCCGGAACACGGCTGGTGCGAAAGCTATAACGGAGAATCCTATTACGCCAAACTGATGAGAAAGAACGGCATTGATCCCGGCACCATGGGCGGCGCCGTCTCCTCCGGACAGCTGACCCGCACCTATGCCAATAACCGACTGCTCACGCCGCAGCTGGGCGGTATGTTCATCTGGACGGCATTTGACTACCGGGGAGAAACCTTCCCCTGGAACTGGCCTGCTGTGATCAGCGGCTACGGCGCGATGGACTTCTGCGGATTTGAAAAGGACGTTTTCTACTACTGGAAAAGTCTCTGGACAAAAGAGCCAATGGTTCACGTCCTTCCTCACTGGACATGGCCCGGCAAAGAGGGGGAGACGATCCGTTGTGAGGCATACTCGAACTGCGAAGAACTGGAGCTCTTCCTCAACGGAGTCAGTCAGGGACGAAAAGAAAATCAGATTGGTCAGGTAATCGACTGGGATGTCGTTTACGAGCCGGGCATCCTGCAGATCGCCGCGTATCGGAACGGAGAAATCGTCGCCAGGGAAATTCACGCAACGGCCGGAAATCCCGCCGCCATCCGTCTCGAAGCCGTCTGGCACGGCAGCCAGAACTGCCTGCTCAAAGCCAGCGTCGTGGACGCCGACGGAAACTTCTGCCCGACGGCCTGCCTGCCAGTCACCTTCTCCGTCACAGGCGGTGAAATCGCCGGCGTCGGCAACGGAGATCCCGCCTGCCACGAGCCTGATATATCCGACACACGCAGCACATTCAATGGACTGGCGCTCTGCGTCATCGCCCGGCCGCAGCCGGACCTGCAGGCTGAGGCCTCCGCTCCCGGTCTGCCTGCGGCGACATACTCATAAGCCATTCCGCACACAGCAGCGGGTATGATGGCTGCTGTTGTCAGGCTTACTGTTTCACACTACATCGTATTTTCAGCACCGCATCACGGAAGTTCCACGACATCACGCGCTGAAAATAGCCGTAGGAAGGGAGATAACGACTCCCTTCCTACGGCCTTATAAATTCAAAAAATATTCACAAGGTTCTTTGTGTGTTAAGTAGTACAAAGTAATCTTTACTGTATATCATTTCTCATTTGATTGCTCCTCTTCCGTTTGATCGATATGAATATAGTTACTTCCAACCGTTAACTCTATTATATTTCCATCCGGATCAAAAAAACTACTCTCGAAAAAATCCTCACCGTAAGCGGTCGGTACACTGCGAAGAGCCACTCCTGCCGCTACCAATTTTTCTGTTTTTTCACGAACTTCTTTTCGACTCGTTGCCAGAAACGCAAGATGCGCAATGCCATAACTGTTTTCTCTGTCGATATCGTACCGCTTCGGGTTTGTTCTTTTTTGAAGTTCAATTCGTGTTCCGTTTTCAAAATTAATGAAACATATTTCGACTACACCGTCTGTCCAGTTTTCCTCTGGTGCGCCATCAAAATACTTAGCATAAAACTCCTTTAATTTTTCAATATTATCAGTAACCAAAGCCACATGATCTAGCATTTTATCTCTTCCTCCATCTAAATATTTTTTATTTTGCATAACATACTCTTTTCAAACTATACTTTTCCTATAAATACTTCGTGTTTCCTCTTGAGTCCAAATAACGCCAACGGTACGATGAAAATCAACACCACCGTCTGAATTATAATGGCCGCTGGAAACCCCAGATCATCTGCCACAATTCCGATAATCCAGCAGCAAAGTGTTCCGCCCACGGATCCGCTGAGTGCCACTAGGGAAGAGGCGGTTCCGGAGAACTTCGGGAAGGTTTGACAAGTAAGCGCCAATATAATTTGGAAAATCGCACCTGTAGCAAGTCCCAAAAAGAAAAATGCCGCCAACAGTACAATTCCTTCTGAAATCACAATTCCAATCATCGCAAATCCGCCCAGTGCATTCCCAAAAATCAAATAATACTTCGGTTTAACCTTCCCTGCAAAAAACGTCATCATTAATCGGCTGCCAAGTATTCCGATCCAATAAACCGCCATGATATTATTGTTTATCGCCTCCTGATATTGAAAGCGATTAGCAAGATAAGTTGGCATCCAGTTCATCACCGAACTACTGTGCGCCATATACAAAAATCCCATGGCGGAAAACAAAATCAACATCGGTTGCTTTAGATCCGAAATTATCTCTTTGACCTGTAAATTGGAATTTTCCAACGCACCCTTTTTTTCTGTTTCAGAAATCAAAAATAAAATTACCAAAAAGAAAACAATCGTCACTAAACTGACAATCCCGCACACACCAAAATCCACTCGCCAATTGGCTCTAAATTGGGACATCAGCTGTAGATAAATCGGAGCCATCACCGAACCAATCCCAAAAAAGACACCTCCCATGTTAATATAGAAATTACTTTTTTTAGGATATAGATCTGACAAGTAAGCAGAAATCAACATATTGAGAGAAGAAGACGCCAAACCGATCACCATAGCCGCAATGACAAAACTTCTAAATCTTTGAATCACGAAACAGTCGCATAGAAATAAGACCATCATAAAAAAAATAGTTAGAATAACTTTAAGCTTCCCAAAGCGATCTGCAAGAAATCCACAAAAAATCAACGCAATAATACCGCCAAAATTTTGTGCGACGGTAACAATACCGGCACGACTCAACGTAATATCAAATTCTCCTATGACGTTGGGAAGCAAATTTCCAATCAACGTACAGGAAATTGCAAATAAAAACATCGCCGCCATACAAAACACTGTAATCGCAACTTTCCTCTTTTGTTCCATAGTATCCTCTGTTTTCACATCTCCTCTAAATGATAAGTTTCTTGCAAGTCAATCAACAGTAATGCTATAATAATTATTATTGCATAGGGAAAACCGGTTAGCATCTGTTCACTGGGAGGTATTTTATGCACTGTCTCTTATTTTCTGACACAAATTTTCAGAAATTTCATGACACAGACATATATCTTCACTGCATCCACAACGAAAATCAATTGTTCGACGCCATCCAATCCTTCAACCCGCTATTAATTATCATCGGATCGGAAAAACTTTCCGTTCTCTCCGTAGAAACCCTGGACTTGCTTCTGACTCAAAAGCATCTTGTTCTGCTTGCAGATTTCATCTGTTCAGAACTTTTTCCACTGCTAAGTACTCTTTCCTTCGACCGCATTGTCCCTTGGGAAGAAATTCATTCCACTCCTCAACTATTTGTTTCCTCCATCGCAACAACTGCAATGAATCAAATCCTTGCAGAGA
>JAUNGV010000125.1 GCA_030524225.1 Eubacteriales bacterium | reverse complement strand
TCACATCTCTGTAATTCACATTTCTATAATTCGCGTTTCTGCCATACGCACTTCCAGCCCAGCGTCTCTATGCGTCTGCGGAATTCCCCTCTGCAACCTTGGCCGCTCTCGCCGCCACCTCTTTGCTCTGAATATCCGCCGGAGTCTGCTCATATCTCGCAAACTCATAGCTGTAATCGCCCCTGCCGCCCGTCATGGAGCGAAGCACCGTGCAGTAATCGAACAGCTCCATCATCGGAACGTCCGCGTCGATCACCTGTTTGCCGCCTGCCTGCGGATTCATGCCGAGCACGCGTCCGCGCCTCTTGTTCAGGTCGCCCATGACATCTCCGGTATAAGCGTCCGGAACCGTCACATGCAGACTCACAATCGGCTCGAGCAGAACCGGTCCCGCCTCGAGGAAGCCTTTCTTGAACGCCTGACTCGCTGCCGTCTTGAAGGCCATCTCGGACGAATCCACCGGATGATAGGAACCGTCGTACAGAACCGCTTTTACGCCGACGACAGGATACGCCGCCAGCGGGCCTCTCTGTACGGAATCCGCAATTCCCTTCTCCACAGCCGGGAAGTAGTTCTTCGGCACGGAGCCGCCGACGACTTCCTGATCAAACTCATACGGAACAGTGAGGTCTCCGGACGGGCCGAATTTGATCTTAACGTGACCGTACTGACCGTGTCCGCCGGACTGCTTCTTGTATTTATATTCCACATCGGAGGTTTTCTTGATCGTCTCGCGGAACGCCACCTTCGGCTTCTCCGTCTCAATCTCCACCTTATACTCGTTCAGCAGCTTGCTCTTGATCACATCGAGCTGCAGATCGCCCATTCCGTAGATCAGAGTCTGGCGGTTCTCCGCATCGTTGACCGCCTTGAAGGTCGGATCCTCCGCCATAATCTTGGACAGTGCCTGCGCGATCTTATCGACGTCGTCCTTCTTCTTCGGGCGATAGCGCAGATAGGTGTACGGAATGGAAATATCCATCTTCGCATACTGGATCGGCGTCGTCTTCGTCGAGAGGGTGTCTCCCGTCTTGGCGTCTCCGAATTTCGCCAGAGCGCCGAGATCTCCCGCATGCAGCTCCGGAATCTCCGTCGTCTTGTTGCCCTGCATGATATAGAGCTTACCGAGCTTCGCCTCATCCTCCGTGCGCGCGTTGTACACGACGTCATCCGTCTTGAACACACCGGAGCGCACCTTGATCAGAGAATATTTCCCGATAAAAGGATCGACGATGGTCTTGAAAATATACGCCGACTTCGATTTGCTGAAATCGAAGTTCGCCTCGAAAATCTCATTTGTCTTGAGATTGATACCTGCCATTTTACGGTTCTCCGGGCTGGGCATATACTTGACAATGTCGTCGAGCAGGGTATAGATACCCTGACAAAGCACGCTCGAGCCCATCTCCACCGGCACGATCGAACCGTCGCAGACATTGCTGCGCACCGCCGCGCGGATCTCCGCCTCCGAGAAGGTATCGCCGCTGAAGTAGCGGTCCATGAATTCCTCCGAGGTCTCCGCCACCGCCTCCATCAGCGTATCGCGATAGAGCTGCAGGTTCGGCTTGCTGTATTCCGGAATCTCACACTCATCCACTTCCTTGCCGTTCCAGCGGAAGCCCTTCTCCTGAATGACATTGACATAGCCGACAAACTGCTCGTTTTCACGGATCGGCAGATTGAACGGCGCGATCTTCTTGCCATACTCCGCCGAGAGATTCTCCACAACCTCACGGTAGGAAGCATTGTCGATATCCATATCCGTCACAAAGAACATACGCGGAATGCCGTACTTCTCACACAGATCCCACGCTTTCGCCGTGCCGACCTCAACGCCGCTCTTACCGGAAATCACGATAATCGCAGCGTCGGCCACACTGATCGCCTGCTCGACTTCTCCCACGAAATCAAAAAATCCCGGCGTGTCCAGTATATTGATCTTGCAGCCTTCCCACTCGATCGGAATCAGCGATGTGCCGATCGAAATTCCTCTCTTCTGCTCTTCTTTGGAAAAATCGCTGATGGTATTGCCGTCCTCAACCTTGCCCATGCGGGAGGATACGCCGGCCAGATAAGCCATCGCCTCCGCAAGCGTCGTCTTGCCGCAGCCCCCGTGTCCCAGCAGAACGACATTTCTGATTTTGTCTGTTGTGTAAACTTTCATGTTGTCAGCCCTCCAGTCCCATGTTTGATTTGCCATGGTCTTCCTTTGCTTCCGGCAAACCCATGAGTACATTTTACTAAAAACACTGGAGACATACAAGTAAAATCACGCAAATTTACAACCTTTCACAACAGTTCAGCCAGCCAGAAGCAAAAGGCACAAATCGTGCTTGCACGAATTTGCGACTTTTGCTTCTGGCTGAGGGAGCGCCATCTCATGAGCAAAGGCAGCCGCGAAGCGGCGGAGAGCGCGGCAGCGCGGCTTTGCGAATGGCGCGGGCTGA
>JAUNGV010000124.1 GCA_030524225.1 Eubacteriales bacterium | reverse complement strand
AACCATCTATATCGAAACTGTGTTCGATCCTGATTACTCATCCGGCACAGAGAGTTTTGGGGTTGCCCGGAAAATCAAACGGGATTAGTGTAATGGCAGACGCAAATTTGAAATTTACGTCGCCCCGTCACGTAAAGCGCTCCGGAATGGCGATTTTTATTTGAATTTTATTTTCCCTGTAAGAAAAAAGTCTCCCCGCCCGAAGACGGAGAGACTCTCTCATTGGATACCGGTATGCGCCCGGCGCGCGGTCAACAGGCGATTGCCATCTGACCCAGAACCTGCTCAAACTCTGCATCGTATCCATCATATGTGACGACCAGAGAATTGGAGAGATCCAATCCCAGAACGCCAACAATAGATTTCGCATCTACGATGTATTTGCTGGAGGTGCCGTTTGCTATGTCAATTTCAAAATCACAACGTGAAGCTGCCTCGACAAAGCTCTTTACATCATCCAACGATAACTTAATGACACGACGTGTTACCATAATCCTACTCCTTTTCCGCGCATCTTTTTCGCCCGCCATCTGATTCCTCTGTTTTCGTGCAGACAGCCGGACAACGCTGTAAAGCTCGTTTTTGTCAGTTTCGTGTAAGCGAAAACGCTTTCTTACATGCGCCTTATTATATCCCTTTGCGTTCAAATGTAAAGCCCCCAAATCGTATTTTTAGCGGTACATGCCGCCGGGCGCTCCAGAAATTTACCGTTATTTTATCGTTATAAACTCCTGTTTTCCGTCATCTCCTCTCTCGTTTCCCGCGTCGTCCGTCAATCCCCGATATCGTACAGACACCGCCTGCCGTGCGGCTGCGCGGCCATTCCTCCCCGCGCAGCCGTTCGTCTTTCTTCTATATTAATAGCAGTTTCGGACAAAATAATTCAGGGGCGCCGCACCGTCCGCGGACACCCCTGAAAACGTATTTCTTAAATTTTCTTAAACAATCCCCTGCGCTTCCATCGCCTCTGCCACTTTCAGGAAACCGGCGATATTTGCACCTGCGACATAATTGCCGTCAAGGCCGTATTTCTTCGCCGCATCGTCGATGTTGTGGTAGATATTTACCATGATTCCCTTGAGCTTCGCATCCACCTCTTCAAAGGTCCAGCTCAGGCGCTCGGAGTTCTGGCTCATCTCCAGAGCGGAGGTCGCCACGCCGCCCGCGTTGCTCGCCTTGCCCGGCACGAAGAAGACCTTATGCTGCTGCAGATACTCGGTCGCCTCGAGGGTGGTCGGCATATTCGCGCCTTCGCAGACCGCGATGCAGCCGTTTTCGACCAGCATCTTGGCATCGTCGAGGGTCAGCTCGTTCTGCGTTGCGCAGGGAAGCGCCACATCGCACTTCACGCTCCACACGCCCTTGCCCTCGTGATACTGTGCGCTCGGACGCTGTGCCGCATACTCGGTCAGACGCGCGCGCTTTACTTCCTTGATCTCCTTCAAAAGATCCACATCGATTCCTTCCGGATCGTAGATCCATCCCGTGGAGTCAGAGCACGTCACCGGCTTCGCGCCGAGCTGCTGTGCCTTCTGGATCGCATAAATCGCAACGTTGCCCGCTCCGGAAACTGCGCAGACCTTGTCCTTGATATCCTGACCGTTGCTCTTTAACATCTCCTCCGTCAGATACAGAAGACCGTAGCCGGTCGCCTCTGTTCTCGCCAGAGAACCGCCGTAGGTGAGTCCTTTTCCGGTCAGTACGCCCTCGTACTGGTTGCGGATTTTCTTATACTGTCCGAAGAGATAGCCGATCTCACGCGCACCCGTTCCGATATCGCCCGCCGGAACATCCGTATCAGCGCCGATGTGACGATACAGTTCCGTCATAAAGCTCTGGCAGAACGCCATCACCTCTCTGTCAGACTTGCCCTTCGGATCGAAATCGGAACCGCCCTTGCCGCCGCCGATCGGAAGTCCCGTCAGGGAGTTTTTGAACACCTGCTCGAAGCCGAGGAACTTGATGATACCCAGATTCACGGACGGATGAAGGCGAAGGCCTCCCTTGTAAGGGCCGATCGCGCTGTTGAACTGTACGCGGAAGCCGTTGTTGACCTGTACCTGTCCCTTGTCATCCACCCACGGAACACGGAACAGAATCTGACGCTCCGGCGTCACCATTCTCTCAAGCAGCGCTTCTTTGCGGTACTTCTCCTCGTTCGCCTCAATCACGACGCGAAGGGATTCCAGAACCTCCTTCACCGCCTGATGGAACTCCGGCTGCGCCGGATTTTTAGCGATTGCTAACTCCAGTACCTCATCTACGTATGACATGCTTTCTCCTCCTTAAAATAATATCCTGCATTCTTGTATACAAACAAGCTGTCAAAACACCTTTTCAGCGGCGTTTTCCCTCCGATATTATAGCGCGCAAAACCGTGTGATACAAGCGGTTTTTGCGCAGCCCGGCGTTAAGCAGCCGTTAAGTCACTCGCAAAGTTAAATTCCATCCTCATATGGAATTTAACCTTGCAAAGT
>JAUNGV010000004.1:16795-87332 GCA_030524225.1 Eubacteriales bacterium | reverse complement strand
CCCGAAGCGCCGCAGACTCCTCCCGGGATGCGCCCGCTTTCGCCGCCCGCTCCCCGCACTCTTCTTTGCGCCTCCTGTTCAATATTTGCTTCTCCTGCTCCGTATCCGCTTTCAGAAATGCCGCCAGTTCCTCTCTTGTCATACTGTCCCCCATTCCGGAGCGCCTCGCGCGACGCCAATGTCCAATTTGCGTTGTGATTTGTGACACCCTGTCTTAGCTCCACGGCCTGCCCATGCCTCTGTATTTACCGCGAACGCTTCGGTACTTACTCCGGCCAATTCCGTTTTATTCTACCCCTCTCCGCGCCTGCGCGCCACCCGTAAAAAGGCTGCGGGGTGTTCCTTTTCCCGAAACACCCCGCAGCCTGATCACTCCGACTCCGTCCGCTCTGCCCTCTCTTATTTACTCTCTTTAAGCAGTCCGAGGTCATAGCCGCCCGTGAATCCGAACCGGGGACTCTCTTATTCGCTCTCCCCGAGCAATCCGTCCAGCGCCCGGGCCGCCGTGACGAACGCCGCTTCCGTATCGCTTCTGCCGCGGTGTTCCGCATTCTTCTCCAGCCCCGCCAGTCCGTCAAAATCTGTCAGATGCGGCTCCAGACTCAGAAAGCCATCGTAGCCCTTCTGATCCAGTTCCCGCAGAATCCGGCGCACATTCCCGTCTCCCTGTCCCGCCGGAACCACCTGCCCCGTTCCCGCCACAGCGTCCTTGATATGGATGTAATCAATATACGGACTGAGCATCTCATATGCCTCCATCGTACCCTGTCCGCACTGCACGAAATTGGCAAAATCAAACGTACATCCGTAAGCGTCTCCATGAAACTCACGCATCAGATCCAGACAGCGCGCCGCGTTGTCCCCGTAAATATCCTTCTCGTTCTCATGGAGCAGTACCAGACCGCATCTGGCCGCATACTCCACCATCCGCCCCGTCCGGCGCAGCACCTCGTCGCGGTATTTCTCCGGCCTCTCCCCCCTGGGAATAAAGAAGCTGAACAGACGGATTCTCGGCGTCTCCCAGATCTTTGCCAGCTCTGCGACATGGCGGAACTTCTCGAAATGCGGTTCAAAATCCTCCGTGATCTCTATTTTGCCGATGGGAGAACCCACCGCCGAGAGCCTGATGCCCGCCTCTTCCAGTCTCTCCCACAGTGCCTTCGCCTCCTCCGCCGTGTAATCCGCCACATTTTTCCCCTCTGCGCTCCGGAACTCGATCCACTCCATTCCGAGCGACTGCAGGATCGCGATCTGACGATCCAGCGCCGGGCTGATTTCATCCGCAAACCCGCTGACCGGGCAATTCTTCAATACAGCTCTGTCCTGAAACATGGTTTCCTCCCTATAATTCCACCGTCGCGCCCTCTCTGACGGACTGATACGCCGCCAGCATCAGCCACACCGTGTCGCGCACCCCGTCCAGATCCTGTGCAAAGTGCTCCCCGCTCTCGCAGCACCGGTAGAAATCCGCAATACAGTCCTTGTGTCCGCTTCCCCAGTAGCTCTTGCCGAGCGCCTGCTTTTTCTCCAGCACCGGTTTGTCCACCCGGCCGTCGCGCCACAGACAGGTCACATCCATTTCCTCGATGCGCAGGGTCGCTTTTTCACAGGAGATCTCGATCAGCGGCGGCATATCGTCGCAGTACGCCGTCGTGGCATAAAAGCAGGCTTTCTGACCGCCCTCATAACCGATCAGCGCCTCCATGGTATCCTCCACTTCGATCACGCCCTTTAAATGATGATTGGCCGCCGTCGCCTCGATCCGCACAGGTTTGCCCAGGAACTGTGTGAGAAGGTCCATCGTGTGCACCGCCTGATTGATCAGCACGCCGCCGCCCTCTGTCGCCAGCTTCCCGCGCCATCCGCTCTCCGTATAATACAGCTCCTGCCGGTTCCACGTCACGAGCCCCCGGCCGCCCAAGACCGCGCCGCACGCTCCGGAGGCCAGCAGCTTCCTGACCGCCAGTACGCTGGGATTATACCGGTTCTGAAAACAGAATCCCAGCCGCCTCTCACTCCGTCTGACCGCCGTTTCCAGCCGTCCCAGTTCCTCTTCTCTGATCACCGGCGGCTTTTCCGAAAAGACATGAACGCCCTGCTCCAGCCCGTAAACCGCCATCGGCGCATGGAGGTAATGCGGGGTACACAGATGCAGCACCCCGGGGCGTCTGTCCCCCTGCAGCGACACCATCATCTCCTCCAGAGAACCAAACGCCTCGCCTCCGTACTGCTGCGCAAACCGCTCCGCCCTTTCCAGCCTGATATCCGCAAAACCCACCAGTTCCGCTCCCGCGATCTGGCTCACGCTCGCCGCGTGAACCGCCGCTATCCCGCCGCATCCCACAATCGCCGCTCTCATCCGCTCCGTGATACCTCCCGTTCCATTTGCACTGCTGCCTGACTCGGGCCTTCCGTCTGAGCTTCGGAGCTCTCCTGTCGTCTCGTCTACCCTGCCCCAGTGCGCCCGCTGTCTCCCACGTCTCTGCTGCCGTCTGTCTCCTTCACGCCCGCTGTCTACGCCTGTGACGTCTCCGAGCCGTAACTCCCCGCCGTGGAAAACGTCGTCTCCTTCACATTCTCCTTGACTCTGGACGTCCTGCGCCGCTGATCCAACTGCTCCAGAAACAGATCTTCATCAAACGGAATCTCCACCGCATGTCCCAGCCAGCTCGAAAGGTGCATCGCATTGGAAAGCGTGAGTCCGAAAATCCCTTCCTCGCCCCGCGCCACCAGAGGCTCGCCCCGCAGAATATTCGCCGCAAACGCCCGCAGCACGCCGATATGCTGCAGATTCTGACCGTCTGTTTCCAGCGCTGTCTCATGCCCGGCGGGCTTGGCGAATCCCTCCGGAGAAGTGTAACAGAACTCCCTCTCGCTCACTTCCAGCTCATAGAAAGAGAGACGGTCGTTCTCGCAGACAAGTCTTCCCTTCTCCATCGTGATCTCGAACCGGTTCGTCCCCGGCGCATCCCCCGTCGTGGTAACAAAGACGCCGGTCGCACCGTTTTCAAACTCCAGATATGCGGTCACATCGTCCTCCACCTCAATATCGTGCCACTTTCCGTTGTGACAGAAGGCCTGCACTCTGACCGGCATACCGCAGATCCACTGCAGCAGATCCAGATTGTGCGGGCACTGGTTGAGCAGTACGCCGCCGCCCTCTCCCGCCCACGTCGCCCTCCAGCCGCCGGAATTATAATAGGCCTGCGTCCGGTACCAGTCCGTGACGATCCAGTTCACACGCTTGATCTGCCCGTAGAGGCCGCTGTGCACCATTTCATACATCTTCCGGTAGACGTGATTCGTCCTCTGATTGAACATCATCGCGAACACCCGGTTCGAGCGCTGCGCCTCCTCATTCATCTCCCGCACCTGTTTCGTGTAAACACCGGCCGGTTTCTCGCACATCACATGGAGCCCGCCCCGCAGCGCCCGGATCACCAGCTCCGGATGCTGATAGTGCGGCACAGCCACCAGCACCGCGTCGCAGCAGCCGGAGGCGATCAGCTCATCCCCTTCGGTATAAACCCGAACCGTCTCCGGGAGCGTCTCCTTTGCCCATTCGCGTCTGCTCCCGCTCCGATCCGCCACCGCCGTCAATTCGAGTTCCGGCACCTTTCCCTCCACAATCGACAGGGCGTGCGTACTTCCCATATTGCCGATGCCGATGATTCCCAGTCTTACCTTATCCATAATCCCGATCCCGCTCATTCCTTTCCCGGATTCGTCCGCTTTTCGGTCTGCCGTTTCCTGCAGCTCTCTCAGCAATATCCCGCCGCTTTCAGATTCTCATAGCTCGTGCGCAGGCAGTCAAAGGGACTTCCCTCGCAGGTATCCTGTTCGACCAGCAGATAGCGGCAGTTCGTCTTCTCCAGCGCCTCAAGGATCGCCGGGAAATTCAGATTGCCTTCCATCACAGGCGCCATCTTCTGCGCATATCCCTCCACTGTCATATCCTTCAAATGGACGCAGGGAATCCGATCCGCCAGTTTCCCGATCCATTCCGTCACGTCGGCTCCCGCGGCCGCCACCCAGTACATATCCATCGTAAAGCCCAGCAGGGACGGATCAAACCGTTTCATCAGATATTCGATGATCCGGATCGGCCTCTCCTCCCCCGGCACCGCAATCTTCTGAAACTCAAAGTTGTGATTGTGATACATCAGCAGCTTTCCCGCCTCCGCAATCTTTTCTGCCGGTTCCCGGAAATCAGCCTCAAACCTCTCAATCCACTCCGGCGCTGTATAGCGCTCCGGCATCGCGCCGATTCCGATATAGTCACATCCCATCACATTGTGTTCCTCGATGACACGCTCCGTGTCGTTCATGATCCGGTTGACGTCGGTGTGCGTCAGGACAATGTTCAGCCCGTTGGCGTCACAGATCTCCCGCACCTTCCGCGGCGCAATCCCCGGACCGATTGCGGAAATCTGCACCGTCCGGTACCCCAGATCTGCAATCCTTTCCATCGTATATGCCAGATCCTTCTCGTTCTGCGTATACATCCTCACCGTGTAAAGCTGTGCTCCTACCTGCATAGTAACCTCCTGTTGCGGCTCTGCGATCAAACTTATTTCTGTCTCCACTATATACGCTGAGCGGAAAATGCGCATTGCAGATCCGTCTCTTTTTATTGCAAATATAGCGATTTCCTTTTATGATAAAGCTGACAGCCGGAAAACTGTTTTCGCAAATGTCACAGCACCATTCAGGAGTACAATTCGCCGCAAAGAAAAAGGAGGCTCCTATGCCCTCTCATCCTTCCCGCCCCACATCGATTCAGACGCCCCTGATCAACTTCAATTACAGTGCAACCTGCCGCGCCGCACCGGTTTACGACCTGCACTGCCATAACTTTTACGAACTCTACTTTTTTCTCAATGGGGATGCGGACTATCTCGTAGAGGGGCATCATTACCGCCCCGCCCCGGAGAGCCTCCTTCTGCTGGCTCCCCACGTTTTTCACGGCGTGCGCGTCAACACGGACAGCGAATACCGCCGCTTCGCTCTTCATTTTCATCCTGATCTGCTCACTACGGAGCACCGTTCCTTCCTGCTCTCCGTCTTCCCCTCTCCGGAACAGCCGCAGCGTCAGATCTACTTTGAAGAAGTGGGACGCTGGGATCTGCCCGCCTATTTCCGCGCCATGCTCGACTGCGCTTCTCTGCCGGAGGCGCTGTTTGATCAGATGCTTCCTATCTCCATGGAGAGTCTGCTGTCGCGGATTCTGACGATGGCCGCCGACTGCGCTCCTCTCTCTCCCACCGCCCGCAGCGCAGGCTCTATCTCTGATCTGATTCTCTATCTGAACCGTCACCTGCAGGAACCGATCACCCTGGACGATCTCTCTCGCCGCTTCTTTATCAGCAAGCACCATCTGAACAAGGTATTCCGGAAGGCCACCGGAACCACAGTCGTGGATTATCTGCTGCACAAACGGGTGACTCTCGCCCAGCAGCTTCTGATGGAGGGGCACAGCGCGCAGGAGGCCGCTATGCAGGCAGGCTTCGGGGACTACTCCTCTTTTTACCGGAGCTACCGGCGGATTCTGGGCCACTCCCCTTTGAAGGACCGCGGCTCTCTTCCGCCGTTTTCCAAACCGGGAGACGGAATGAAGTGGGTCAAGCTCCGGGAGGAAATCAAATAGAGAGGGGTGAGGAACTCCCGCTCTCTCAGTCACGTCAGTAAGAATACCATCAAACACTGCAAAAACCTTATCCTCATAACCCTCTGCAGATTTTGCAACATCTTCACGATACAGATTGAGGATCCGGCGTTTGGCAACATTCTTTGCAGATCGTATATCCATCGTATGATCTGACCATACCTTTAAGTCACGAAAAAGCAAGTTTGACAGCCACTGTTTTGCACGAAAAAGCAGGTTTCGCAGCGCTGTATCTGCACGAAAAAGCAAGTTCAAAGAAAAAGCGCCATACAGGATTTCCCATACGGCGGCAATTCTCTCAGTCTTTTCTCTTCTCTGGTGGTTTTTCTCCCCTCGACAAGGCCCAGATCATATCGTCCGGGCAAAAAATGACAATAGCAATCTCCTCATCGCAGGCAGTCCGCCAGCTCCTCCACAGTCAGAACCGTATGCGAAAGACCGAGCCTCTCTCCCAGCTGCGCCGCGTACGGTCTCTCCAAAGCAGCCTCTGCAAGAGCCGCCTTCTGCGAAAACGCCTCTGCGGCGTTCGCATCCGCAAGAACCTGTCCGTGCGCCATAACGATCACCCGCTCAAAATACTCCGCCACAAAATCCATATCGTGCAGAATGGCCAGCACCAGTCTCCCCTCCTGTGAGAGACGGCGGATGATCCCGCCGATAATCCGGCGTCCCCGGCAGTCCTGGGCGATCGTCGGCTCGTCGAGAATCAGCACCTGCGTATTCATCGCCAGCACCGAGGCGATAGCAACCAGTTTTCGCTCATGCAGTTCCAGATCATACGGGTTCTCTGTCTCCCTGCCGGACAGTCCGACCAGTTCCAGCGCCTTTTTCGCCTCCGTCTCTGCCTTTTCCCGCGTCATCCCGATGTTCAGGGGACCAAACATCACCTCGTCGAGTACATTGTATTTGAAAATCTGATCGTCGGGGTTCTGGAACACATAGCCCACTTCCCCCGCCAGCATCGCCACCGTTTTGCCCGCAATGTCCTCCCCATAAAAGAGGATCTGACCGGAAACCGGGCGCAGAAGCCCCTTCAGCAGTTTGACCAGCGTCGTCTTGCCCGCTCCGTTCTGTCCGATCACCGCAGTCGGCCTCCGATCCAGAATAAGATGCAGCCCCTCCAGCACCGGCGTCTGCGGATGATAGGAAAAGCACAGATTCTGAATCTCAAAAACCGGCGCTTCCTTTTGTGCGTCCTGTGCATCGGTTTTTCCCGGCTGCTGCGCCGCAGAGTTCTGCGCCTGCTTCAGGATATTTGCTCTGTCCGGAAGCCTCTCCGCCGTTTCTTTCTCCTGCTCCTGTGCGGAATGTGACTCCCTTCGCTCTTGCTTCTCCGCAGCAGCAGCTCCGCTCCCCGTCTTCTGCTTCCTCTCCGCGAACAGCCCTTCTGCCTCTTTCCGCGTGACGGGATAGGTATGATCCGGCAGACGCCTGTCCAATCTGCGACAGATCCTCGTGAACGCCGGCGGCTGCACGCCGTATTTCTCCTCCAGCCCTTCCATCGAAAAGATCTTGCGCGGCGTATCAAAAGCGATCTGTCTCCCCTGATGCAGGAGCAGGATCCGGTCGCAGTGCGCCGCCAGCTTCTCGATCTTCTGCTCGATCATCAGAATGGTGATGCCGCTGCGGGAGAGCTCGCCCACCGCCCGGAACACCTCTTCCGATCCCTGCGGATCGAGCTGCGACGTCGGTTCGTCGAGAATCAGGATCTGCGGCTGCATCACCAGCACACTGGCGATCGCCACACGCTGCATCTGACCTCCCGAGAGATCAAACGGATTCCTGTCCCGGTACTGCCAGATGCCCAGCCTGCGAAGCGTCTCTTCTGTGCGGTGCTTCATCTCCTGCCGCTCCACGCCCAGATTCTGCATCCCGAAGGCCACTTCCTCATAGACCGTATCCTTCGCTCCGGAGAGCTGGTTAAACGGATTCTGGAACACCAGCCCCACCTTCTCGCACATCTGCGCAACCGGAGTCGTCTGCGCCTGGAGGCCCGCCGCGGTCACACTGCCGCCGTACGCCCCCTTATGGAACTGCGGCACCAGACCGATCAGCGCCTGGGCCAGCGTGCTCTTACCCGCCCCGTTCTCTCCGATTACTCCGATGAACTCCCCTTTTTCCACAGAAAAAGAGAGGCCGGAAAGCGCCAGCCTCTCGGTGTGGGGATAGCGGTATTTCAAATTTTCCACTGTGATGACTGCCATCTGAACCTCTCCCTGTTTGCTGCTGTCCCCGCCCCCGAAAAGGCGGCTTCATGCTGCTGCGGCCGTTGCCGTTCTCTTTGTTCCCGCTTATGCCCGGATCATTTCCGCGATCCGGAACACAAGCGCCACCGCGATCAGAATCCCGAGCGCGATGGTCGCCGCGCTGTCGCCCCTGTGCTTCTCCCGCTCCCGCAGCCACGTCTTCTTACGTCCCGATCCAAAGCCCCGCACCTCGAGAGCAATCGCCCGCTCCCTCGTATTGATCAGCGAACTCATAACCACCGGCGAGATCAGGGGGAGAAACGCCTTCGCTCTCGTCGAAAGGCTCCCCTCCGTCTCCAGCCCGCGGCTGCGCTGTGCGTCTGTGATCGTATTCATGGTTCCCGTCATCTGCGGCACGATCTGGAATACTGAGTTGATGATATAGCCAAAGCGCTGGGAAAAGCCTCTTTTTTCCAGCTCCTCGACGAGATCGGAGGGTCTCGTCGTGAGCACCAGCACCGCGAAGGACAGCAGCATATTCATGATATTAAAGCCGATCCGCAGCGCATAAAGGAGCCCCTCCCGGTAAAAGCGGAGCGGCCCCAGCGAAACCAGAACAGTCGCGTTGTTCTGGTTAAACAGTCCGTGAATCAGAAAAATGGTGATCAGTATCGTAAAGGAAAACGCGATGAGCGGCAGCGCCTTTTTCAGGACGCCACCCGCCGCCAGCAGGCACAGACTCGCCGCGATCAGACACGGAAACGCCCACAGCCTTCCCAACAGCAGTGGCACACTGACTGCCGCCGCAATATACATAAGCTTGGTAAACGGGTGTACCTTCGTCAGAAAGCTCCCGTTATCCACGTACAGACTGATGCTCTTCATAACAGCTGTCCTCTTTCTGTTCCTGATATCTGATCAGCCGGATCCTTCTTCACTGCGTCCGGCTCCTGACGCTCAATCCGGCAAGACTCTCCCGCTTACGTTCGGCTTCCGGCACTCAATCCGGCAGGACTCTCCCGCTGCGTCCGGCTCCTGACATCCAATCAGTCGAGACGTTCTACCGCCGCATCCGCCTCGTACAGCGCCGTCAGCTTCTTCGGCAGCCCCTTTAAAATGAAAAACACAACGATCAGCGTGATCAGCTTATCCGGCACATCCACGACCACTTCGTCAATCAGGGACCCCAGCGCCACCGGCATCCCCGCCGCCTGCGTCGCCGCAAAGACCGCGTCTCCCCACACATTGCCCGTCGTTCCGCCCCAGAAGATAATGTTGAGCGGCGTCGAGATCACAACCGCTGTAAGGCCCGCCACACAGGCCGTCAGAATCGCCTTCGGGAAGCTCTGCATAAATCCGAGACGCGCCATAATCCCGGCCGCCACGCCGATTCCCAGACTCGTCAGCGCGTAGACCAGCGTAATGCTGTCACCGGTCGTAAAGCCGTAGATCAGGTTATTGGCCGCTCCGCAGATTGCGCCGATCACCGGCCCGCCGAGACATCCGCCGATGCAGGTGCCGATAGAATCAAGCCACAGCGGCAGCTTTAAGAGCTGCGCAAACAGCTTGCCCAGATAGTTGATGCCGATGCAGGCCGGAATCAAAACGATCACCGCCGCATCAAATTTCGTTTTAAACAGTTTCATATCTCCCTCCCATCTCGGAGCGTTCTTTGCTCAGACCGCGCCGGAAAATCCGCGCAGGCGGTTTTCCGGCTGCGATACGGCAGTTTTGTGTCGCTCCTTCACAAAACTGCCAGCTTGAATCTATGCTATCAAGCATAGATTCAGGCTTTTTCTCACTTTTACTGCTCGTCTGCGGCTATGATCCGCAGCGCCTCCAGCGCCGTCAGAATCTCCCGCCGCTCTCCGTCGGCAGCAGCCTCTTCTCCGCTTGCGTACCGTCCGATGCTCACACCCACGTCGTCGCGATACCCCGCTACCACGTTCAGAATGGAGGCCGTCCGTACTCCGCGCTGCGCGCCTACGACGAAGAGCACCGCCGTTTCCATGTCCGCCGCCGCGACGCCCCGGGCCGACCACTCCTCGTCGAGGCGCTGCTCTCCATCCGCATAGAGACAGTCGTGCGTGCGGTCAATCCCGACATGATACGGAACGTCCAGCACCTTCGCCCCGGCAATGCATGCCTCCAGCAGCCCCAGATCCGGAATCGCCGGATAGGAGAGCGGCGCATATCCCAGCGACGTCCCCTCTTCCCGCACCGCTCCCTGCACGAGCACCAGATCCCCCAGCATAATGCCCGGCTGCAGCGCGCCCGCGCTCCCGATCCGGATGGCCGCCGTAACACCTGCGCGCCGCAGCTCCTCCACCGCAATCGCCGTGGACGGACCGCCCATTCCCGTGGACATCACGAGCACCGGCACGCCGTGGTACTCCCCGCGCACGCTCCTGTATTCACGGTTAAACGCCAGCTCCTCCACCTGCTCCAGATGGGCCGCCACGCGCTCCACCCGCGCCGGATCGCCCGGCAGAATCGCATATGGAATCCCCAGATCTTCCGGCAGCTGAATATGCGGCAGTAAAACCGCCTTTCCTCCCTCGCTCATACTCTCCTTTCTGCCGCAGCTTGTCTGCGGCACGCGAGCAGAAATCCGCGCAGGCGGTTTCTGCTTAAAATGTATACGCCCCGTGATCGCCATAATCGCAGGTGATCGTCACCCGGTGCGTCTGCGGATCAATATAGCAGGTATAAGAGCCCCCGGATCGGCACAGTCCCGTACAGCGCAGCTCATCATCCAGCGTGACCTCCATATTTTCCTGCACGACGCGGCGCAGTACGGCCTCGTAGTCGATCTCCTCCTCGCTCTTTCCGGCCTCCCGTTCATCCTCCACCGCATAATAATAGCGGTCCTCAATGACGAAGCGGGCCTTCTCGCACGTCTCCCGGTGATCTCTCTCCATGTAATCGAGATACCATGGACGCAGAGCGAGACATGCCGCAAAGATCAGAATCGCTGCAAGCAAAACAAGCAGCGCCGTCCGCTTTCCGCGATTCGGCCTGCTGCCTGTCTCATCCGATAAATGGATTCCCGTATTCTGCCTGTGCTCTTCCATGCCGCTCTCTTTTCCCGCCATGGCACCGCAATTCCGCGCAGTCCCGGGCGTTCCTCTGTCTGCCAACGCTCTGATTATAGCAGACCCGCCCGCCGGACGCCATCTTTTCTTTGTGCCATTTGACCGTATCATCTTGCTTTCCGCATTATATCATATATAATAAAGTTAATTCTAAAGAAAACTTTATTTCTCAAAAATAGAAAGGATATTTTATATGAACTTGGCAAAAATCTCTGCAAACGGTCAAATCACTGTACCTGTAGAAATCCGGCGACAGCTTGGTCTGAAGTCCGGTGATAAAATTCTATTTCTTCAAAAGAAGAACGGAGAGATCGTTGTCAGTAATGCCTCTGCTGTTGCCATCCGAAAAGCACAGACCGCTTTTTCCGGCGCCGCCGAAGCAATGGGACTCTCCAGTGAAGATGATATTCAAGCGCTTGTAGACGAAGTACGTCATGAAAAGGAAAAATAAAATGAGGATATTGATCGATACAAACATCCTGTTTTCCGCATTGCTCTTTCCACATTCCAAACCAGCGAAGGCTTTACTCTACATCGCAGATCATCACGAACTCGTTTTGTGTGACCGCAATATTGTAGAACTACGTGATATTCTCAAACGGAAGGCCCCTCAGTACCTCTCGGATGCGGAGGTACTGCTAGTAGAAATGTCCTATGAGTTAATTCCTGCGATAGACCATGCGGAAAAACTGATTCGTGACGCAAAAGATCAGCCAATCCTGAATGCGGCTATTGTTGCGGATGTAGATATCATCCTGACCGGCGACAAGGATTTCCTGAGTCTGCATATGGAACGTCCAAAGTGCATGACCGCGGCACAATTCCTCGCAAACGAGGGTATAGAGGAATAATTCCTCCGCCTTCCTTTACGGATGCATGCTTCTGATATATTCCTCCACATACGGCACGCAGTCGCGGCCGTGCTGCGCGACTATTTTCACAATAGCACTTCCCACAATCGCCCCGTCGGAGACCGCCGCCATCGCGCGCGCCTGTTCCGGCGTGGAGATGCCGAACCCGACAGCACAGGGCGTGTCCGTGACCTCCCGCACCAGCGCCGTCATCTCGCCGACATCCGTCGTGATCTCTCTGCGAACACCGGTCACCCCGAGAGAGGAGACGCAGTAGACAAAGCCCTTTGCCTCCCTTGCAATCATCCTGATTCTGTCCTTCGAGGTCGGTGCAATCATCGAGATGATGTCCACGCCGTATTTCTCACAGAGTTCCTGCAGCTCTCCTTTTTCCTCATACGGCATATCCGGCACGATCAGGCCGTCAATGCCGCACTCTGCGCACCGTCCCAGAAAGCGCTCCGCCCCGTAATGAAAAATCGGATTTAAATAGGTCAGGAACACCATCGGCACGGTGACGCTCTCCCGCGACTTTTTCACGGTCTCAAAGAGACGGTCCGTCGTACATCCCGCCGAGAGCGCCCGCTCGTTGGCCTCCTGAATCACCGGTCCCTCTGCCACCGGATCAGAGAACGGAATTCCAATCTCGATCAGATCCGCGCCAGCCTGTTCCATCGCGGGCAGAAGCCGCGCCGTCGTCTCCAGATCCGGATCTCCTCCCGTCACAAATGCGATAAACGCTTTTCCGTGGTCAAATGCTTTTCCGATTCTAGTCATGGATGTCTACCCCCCTGTATCTCGCAATGGCCGCCACATCTTTGTCGCCCCGGCCCGAAATATTGACGACGATGATCTGATCCCGTCCCATGGTCGGCGCGAGCTTCATGGCGTACGCCACCGCGTGAGCGCTCTCAATGGCCGGAATGATGCCTTCCTCACGGGAGAGAAATTCAAACGCCTCCACCGCCTCGTCGTCGGTCACCGCCACATATTCCGCACGCCCCGTCTCGTAGAGGTGCGCGTGCTCCGGCCCGATTCCCGGATAATCAAGCCCCGCTGAGATCGAGTAGACCGGCGCGATCTGCCCGTCCGCATCCTGACAAAAGAGCGACTTCATCCCGTGGAAAATACCGGGCGTCCCCGTCGCGATCGTGGCCGCGGTCTCCGGCGTATCAACGCCCTTTCCCGCCGCCTCGCAGCCGATCAGACGCACCTCCCTGTCGGGAATGAACTCATAGAATGCGCCCATCGCATTGCTGCCGCCGCCGACACAGGCCAGCACAGCGTCCGGAAGTCTCCCCTCCTTCTCCAACATCTGCTCTTTGATCTCCCTGCCGATGATCTTCTGAAAATCCCGCACAATCGTCGGGAAGGGGTGCGGCCCCATCACCGAGCCCAGCACATAATGCGTGTCGTCGATACGGCTCGTCCACTCGCGGTACGCCTCGTTGACCGCGTCCTTTAACGTCTGCGTTCCACTCGTGACAGGATGCACTTTGGCTCCGAGCAGCTCCATACGGAACACGTTGAGCGCCTGCCGGTCGCAGTCCACTTTTCCCATATAAATCTCACATTCCATATCCATGAGCGCCGCTGCCGTCGCCGTCGCCACGCCGTGCTGTCCCGCACCGGTCTCCGCGATCACCCGGGTCTTGCCCATCCGCTTTGCGAGCAGCACCTGTCCCAGCACGTTGTTGATCTTGTGCGAGCCGGTGTGGTTTAAGTCCTCACGCTTTAAATAAATTCTGGCTCCTCCGAGATCGCGGGACATCTTCTTTGCCTCATAGAGGAGCGAGGGCCGCCCCGCGTAATTGCGGTTCAGCTCATCCAGCTCCGCGACAAACGCCGGATCGTCCTTATAACGCTCATACGCCTCCTCCAGCTCCAGAATCGCATTCATCAGCGTCTCCGAGATATACTGACCGCCGTATTCTCCGAATCTTCCCTTCCTTCCTGTTTCCATTGCCTGTGATCCTTTCTCTTCCTAACAATTAATTATGTTGCTATGCCGCGCCATTCTCCAGTGCCCGTACCAGCGCCCTCAGCTTCTCCTCGTCCTTGCAGCCGCCCTGTCCGCCGTCTCTGCCGCTGCGCATCGCCGCCTCAAAATCCTCGTATTCGACACCGCTGCTGACGTCGATCGCATACGGACGGTACCGCCCGGCCACCTGCGCCGCCGTCTGCGGCGTGATCCCTCCTGCGAGAAATACAGGGTGGTGCAGCGCGGACAGCTCCGGCAGCAGCCCTTCCTCAATCCGGGTCCCCGTGCCGCCCGCCTGTCCCGCCACATAGGCGTCAAGGAGCAGGGCGTCGCAGGGCAGTCTGTCCGCCTCCATAACCTGCTCTCTGCTGCGCACTCTTACGGCTTTTATAATCCGAATTCCTGCGGCCCCATGTGTCTCCGCCTCCCGATCCGGCCGGCCATTCTCTCCCGCCTCCGCCGCGCTCTGCTTCCTGTATGAAAGAGCCTCCTGCGTTCCGTTCGTCTGCTCCCCTCTTTCCCCGAGCAGACGGCGCAGCTCTTCGAGATACGCCGCGTCCTCATGACCGTGCAGCTGGGCGATCTGAATCGTCTCGCTCCTCATCAGCGACGCGACGTGCTCCGGCTCCTCATCCACGAAGACGCCGACCGCCGGGATCTCAGGATCCAGCGCCGCTCTGATCCGCGCCGCCTGTCCGTCGCTCACAAAGTGGCGCGTGTGCGCAAACACAATTCCGGCATACTCCGGTCTGTACCGGTTCACCAACGCCGCGTCTCTCTCCGTCATCAGGCCGCAGATCTTGAGCCGCGTCCTCATACCGTCCCCCGCAGGAGACGGAGCTGCTCCGCCTTGTCCGGGGCGCGCATCAGTGTCTCTCCGATCAGCACGCCGTTCACGCCCGCCGCCCGGAGCGCCTCCACATCGCCGCCCGTCCGAATCCCGCTCTCCGCGATAAAGAGGGGCATACCTGCCGCTCCGTCTGCTGCGCTTCCGACCGCCGACACCGCACTCGCCGCCTTAGCCGCCGCACATTCCCGCGCGGCGAACTCGCGCAGGCGCAGGCTGTTGCCGATATCCACGGTGAAATCCTTCAGATTCCGGTTGTTGACGCCGAGAATCCTCGCTCCCGCCTCCAGCGCCATCCTCACCTCATCCTCATCGTGCGCCTCCACGATCGCGGAGAGTCCCAGCGCATCGGCGCGGGCCAGATAGCGGGCCAGTCGCTCCTGATCCAGAATCGCGCAGATCAGCAGGATCACGGATGCTCCGCTGACTTTCGCCTGATCGATCATGTACTCGTCGATCGTAAAGTCCTTGCGCAGCACGGGAATCTCCACCTCCGCGGCGATCTCCCGCAGATACCGCAGATCCCCTTTGAAATAATCCGGCTCCGTCAGCACGGAAATGCAGTCCGCGCCCGCCGCCTCGTACTCCCGCGCGATCTCCAGATACGGAAAGTCCGGCGCGATCAGCCCCTTGGAGGGCGAGGCCTTTTTAACCTCGCAGATAAAATGGATTCCCTTCTGCTCCAGCCGCCTCTCAAAAGGAAACTCCGGCATCCCGTTTCCCCCGGCCTCCCGCTGCCTCTGCGCCGCCTCCTGCGCCAGACGCCTCATCTCCTGCGGGCTGATCTCCTCTTTCTCCCTCTCGATCCGCCTCTGTGTTGCAGCCACCAGCTCATCTAAAATCATCGGTTCCTCCCTCACGCCTGCGTCGCCGCTGCGAACGTCTCGTAGCTGCGGTACGCTTCGCCGCTGTCGATCAGCGTCTGCGCCTTCTGCACGCACTCGCCCAGCGTGCAGCCGTCAATGCCCAGATAGAGCGCCATCGCGGCGTTGAACACGACGACATCTCTCTTGGGACCGTGCAGCCGGCCGCTCAGGATGTCCTTCGTAATCTGTGCGTTCTCCTCCGGCGTTCCGCCGATCAGATCCGCCAGCTCACAGCGGGTGAGACCGAAATCCTCCGGCGCGATATCGTAGCTGCGCAGTTCCCCGAACCGGATCTCACACACATGGGTTTTTCCCGTCAGCGTGATCTCGTCCAGACCGTCCTCTCCGCAGACCGCCACGCCTCTCGTCACGCCGAGGTTTGCCAGCACCTGCGCCAGCGGCTCTACGAGCTTTCTGTCATAGACGCCCATCAGCTGCATCGTCGCCCCTGCCGGGTTCGAGAGCGGCCCCAGAATATTGAACACGGTCCGGATGCCCAGCTCCTTTCTGACCGGCGCTGCGTATTTCATCGAAGAATGGTAGACCTGCGCGAACATAAAGCAGATCCCCGTCTCTTTCAGAATCTCCTCCGTTCTCTCCGGCGTCGTTCCGACGTTGACTCCCAGCCGCTCCAGCACGTCTGCCGCTCCGCTGCGGCTCGAAACGCTCCGGTTTCCGTGCTTTGCCACCGAGACGCCGCCCGCCGCCACCACGAACGCCGCCGTCGTCGAGATATTAAACGTTCCCACCTCGTCTCCGCCGGTTCCGACGATGTCGATCACCTCTCTGACCGGGTTGATCTTGACGCCCTTCTCGCGCATCACCGTGGCGAAGGCCGTGATCTCCTCCACCGTCTCCCCTTTCATGCGCAGCGCTGTGAGCAGCCCGCCCATCTGGGCCTGGGTTGCCGTACCGTCCATCATCTCGTTCATTACTGCCTTTGCCGTCTCAAAGCTGAGATCCTGCCCGTTGATTACTTCTGCAATTGCTTCTCTGATCATAATGAATCTCCATTCCGGAGCGATTCTCGCGACAGGCGGCGCAACTGTCCGATTTGCGTCTGCCCTGTATAGCAAAATCTTTGATTTTGCGTTGTGATTTGTGGCGCTCCAGCACAAATCTTTTTCTTCCTGTCAGAATATTGCCGCCGCCTTTTTACGGCTGCGCTCCATGCCTGTTTCCTCTCGCCAGATCGACGAAGTTGCGCAGGATCTGGTCTCCGTGCTCCGTCAGGATCGATTCGGGATGGAACTGGAGCCCGTAGACTGGATACTCCCGGTGTTCCACCGCCATGATCTCCCCGTCGTCCGTGCGGGCTGTGACTCTCAGGCAGTCCGGAAGCGTACTCTCATCCGCGACGAGCGAGTGGTATCTGGCCACCCGGAATGTCTGCGGCAGTCCCGCAAACAGCGGCGAGGAGAGATCCGCACTCACCTGACTCTGCTTGCCGTGCATCAGTCTGCGCGCATGGACAATACTGGCCCCGTACGCCTCACAGATTCCCTGATGCCCGAGACAAACACCGAGGATCGGCGTCGTGCCGGACAGTCTGCGCACCACCTCCTCGCAGACGCCGGCCTGCGCCGGATATCCCGGCCCCGGCGAGAGCAGAATCGCCTCCGCCCCCAGCGCCGCGATTTCCTCCACACTCATGGCGTCGTTGCGGATCACCTTCATTTCGGGATAGATCCCGCCGACCATCTGAAATAAGTTGTAGGAAAAGCTGTCGTAATTGTCGATCAGAAGTATCATCGCCTATTCCTCCACTTCCCGGCTGCGCCGGATCGCATTGATCACCGCCGCCGCTTTGTTTGCCGACTCCTCGTACTCCCGCTCCGGCACGGAATCCGCCACGATGCCGCCGCCCGCCTGCACATAGACGCGTCCGTTTTTCTTCTCCGCCATGCGGATGGCGATGCAGGTATCCATATTGCCGGTAAAATCGATGTACCCCAGCGCTCCTCCGTAAATACCGCGGGGCACGTTCTCGATCTCCTCGATAATCTCGCTCGCCCGGATCTTTGGCGCGCCGGAGAGCGTTCCTGCGGGCAGCACCGCCGCAATCGCATCGAGGGCGTCCCTCTCCGGCAGGATATCCCCCTCCACCTGCGAGCACAGGTGCATGATCCGCGAGTAGCGGTGAATCATCTGATACTTGCTCACCTCCACGCTGTGATAGCGGGAGATCTTTCCGAGATCGTTGCGCCCCAGATCCACCAGCATATTGTGCTCCGCCAGCTCCTTTTCATCGGCGAGCAGATCTTCCCTGAGCGCTTCGTCTTCTTCCTCCGTCGCTCCCCTGGGCCGTGATCCCGCCACCGGAAACGTCGTCAGCCTCCCGTCCTGCAGTCTCACCAGCGTCTCCGGCGAGCTGCACATCAGCTCCGTCTCGTCGATTTTCAGATAAACCATATACGGCGACGGATTTGTCGTCCGCAGAACGCGGTAACTGTCGATCAGGCTCTCTGTAAACGGCGCCGAAAACTGCCGGGAGATCACCGCCTGAAAAATATCCCCGTCATAGATATAGCGTTTCGTCCTCTCCACCATATCCCGGTACTCCTGCTCGCTGACGCTGCAGGTAAAATCTACTTTCAGAGGCTTCTTGCGAGGCGTCTGCAGCGGCCTGTCGTCCCGGATCATCTGCACGAGTCCCGCGATCTCCTCAACCGCCCGCCCGTAATTCTCCAGACAATTGTCCGTCTCCATATTGACGATCACGATGATTTTCTGCCGCAGATGATCGTAGGCAATGACCTTATCAAACAGCATCAGGTCAAAATCGTGGTTCTCTCCCTGGCTCAGGTGCAGCGTAGGCTCCGCATAAGACTGCACCGCATAGGCGAAATAGCCGACCAGACCTCCGGTGAAGGGAGGAAGATCCGCGATGCGCGGCGAGCGGTACCGTTTCAGAAGCTTCCTGACCTCCTCAAAGGGCTGCGCCGTCTCCACCGTCTGCTCCTGACCGCCGCACTCCGTCGTCACCCGCCCCTCTCTGGCATAGATCCGAAGCCTTGGATCGAAGCCCAGAAAGGAATACCGTGCCCATTTCTCTCCGCCCTCCACGCTTTCGAGCAGATAATAGCGGTCGCTCCGCTCCGCAATCCTGCGCAGCAGGGTGATCGGCGTCGCCACATCGGCGTAAACCTCCCGCGCGATCGGAATCAGGCTGTATCCCTCCTGCGCCAGCTTCTGAATCTGTGTTGTGTCCGGTTTTAACATAAGCGGTCTCCTTTCTTCGCTTCGCGGGTATAAGAAAACCCCTGTCCCATTTCTGGGACAGGGGTCTTTATCAGCTCCTGCGATACCACCCAGCTTGATGTCGTGTCAGCGCTTGTCTCTGGCGCGCTGCCGTTTCATCCGCTCTCTTCTGCACACTATCATGTACACCTTTCTGGTAACGGGTAAGGAACCCGTCAGCGTCTACCCCTGTTACGGCTCGAGCTGCCCTCCCGAGTCCATTCGGCATTTCGCATCTGCGGCCTCGCACCATCCGGCTGCTCTCTGAAAGATGATTCCATGCGTACTTCTCTCGGTCATTGGTTTGTGGAAACTATCTGTTTGAATTGGTTTGAGTATAAATTCCCGCCGGCGATTTGTCAACCGGAAATTTGACCGCCGCTGCCGCCGTCCTCTTTCCCGGAGAAGATCTTAGTTGAGAAGCGCGCTCTCCAGATCAGCGAGCATCACGTCAAGCGCGGTAATGCCGCCCTCTGCCGTGTACCACACCGCCGGATGCTCCAGATAGACGATATGATCGTTCTGGTAGGCATCCGTCTCCTGCACCAGCTCGTTATTCATAATATCCTGCGCCAGCGCCGCGCCCTCGGTTCCGATCGCCGCGTCTCTGTCCATCACGAAAATGTACGCCGGATTCTGCTCCACCAGCAGCTCAAAGGACGCCTCGTTGCCGTGAGTCGCGGTGCCGCCGCCATTGCCGTTTCCGCTCTGCGCGCTCGCTGCATCCGCCGCGTTCTCAGTGCCTGCCGCCGCGCTGCCGCCCTGTCCGCTCTGCTCATCGCCCTGTGCGCCGCTATTTCCGCTTCCTCCGTTGCCGCTTCCGCCGCGTCCCGACGACATGTCCGCATTCAGGTTATTGAATCCGATCTCTCTGCCGATGATCGAGCACCGTCCGTCGTTGCCGAGCACATTAAAGCTGCCGCTCGTGCACATTCCCACGACGGCGTCCTGTCCGTCTGCCACCGCCGCCAGCGCATCGATTCTGGACTGGAAGCCGGCCATCTTCTCCGCCACCTCATCTTCCATACCGAAAATGCTCGCGATCGTCGTGGCGTTCCGGTTGACGCTCTCCACGAGTCCTACCTCCGAATCCGTCGCCAGATAGACGACCGGCGCGATCTCTGCCAGCGCGTCATAGGAAGAGCTCAGGCGTCCGCCGATAAAGATAATGTCCGGCTCGCAGGCCATCACCGCCTCCAGATCCGCCTCCTTGATCGTTCCGAGATTCTCGATCTCCGCGTTGTCCGCATAGGAGGCCAGATAATCAATCGACGTGTTCGCCGTGCCGACCACACGCTCCCCCAGTCCCAGATTATCCAGAATATCCAGCGCCGCCATATCCAGAATCGCGATCCTCTGCGGATCATAGGGAACTTCGATCTGCGTATCCTCTCCGCCTGCGTCCTTCGCCGTAATCGTGATGGTCTCCGGCTGTTCCTCTCCGTCGCTCTCCGGCGCGCTGCTCTCTGCCCCGGCCTGTTCGCTGCTCTGTGCTTCCTCCGCAGCGCTCTCCTGCGCGGTATTCTCCGTCTCGGCGCTGACCGCCGTCTCCTCCTGCTGCGCACTGCTCTGCGCGCTGCTTCCGCACGCCGTCAGACTCGCTGCAGTGAGCGCCGTGCACAGGATCATTGCCAGTTTCTTTTTCATAATACCTCCGTTCCGAAGCGCTTTTCGCAACAGGACGACGCGGCTCTTAGCAGTACGCCTTCCCTCTCCGCCAAGCCTTTCCCGCAGCAGCGGCGGCTTCGCACTGATATTTGTGGCGCTCCGGCACAAATATCGCGGGTTGATTAGTAATATATAGATAAAGGTTTCCCTTTGATCTCCATGATTTCAAAATCCACGCGGTAGATCTCCGCCAGATTCTCTCTCGTCATGACCTCTTCCACCGTGCCGAATTTCGCGACCCTGCCGTCCACAAACGCACAGATATAATCCGAGTAAAAAGCGGCGTAATTGATCTCGTGCAGTACGAGAATCATCGTCTTTCCCAGTTCGTCGCAGAGTCGGCGCACAATTTTCATCATATTGGTCGCGTGATAAATATCGAGATTGTTCGTTGGCTCATCCAGCAGGACGTACTCCGTATCCTGCGCGATCACCATGGCGATATACGCCCGCTGCCGCTGTCCGCCCGAGAGCTCGTCGATAAACTGATCCCTGAACTCGTCCAGTTCCATATAGCGGATCGCCTGATCGATCTTCTCCCGATCCTCCTGCGTCAGATGATTGCCGGAATAGGGAAAGCGGCCGAAGGCGACGAGCTCCTCCACCGTCAGCTTCATCTGGGAATTGTTTGTCTGGGTCAGAATCGCGAGACGCCGTGCCAGCTCCCGGCTCTTCCATCGCCGCAGATCCCTGCCCTCGAAATCCACCGCCCCATCATCCTGGGCGATCAGACGCGAGATCATTCCCATCACCGTGGATTTCCCCGCTCCGTTCGGACCGATCAGAGAGAGTACCTTTCCCTTGGGAATCGTGAAGCTGACCTCGTTCACCACTGCTTTGCCGTCATATTTCTTCGTGAGATTTTCCACAAACATAAAGAATAATTTCCTTTCTGCCGCAGGAACTACGGCGCCGCAAACAGAAATCCGCGCAGGCGGTTTCTGCGATGCGATCATACGGTGTATCCTCCATGGCATCAGACAGGGAGGTCATATCTGCCCTTTCTTCTTCACGCCTTTTTCTGTGTCAGCAGCAGGTACAGGAAATACACGCCGCCGCCCACCGTGATAAAAACACTGACCGGAATCATATAGGAGAAAACATGCTCCACCAGGAGCTGCCCTCCGATCAGAACCGCCATGCCGATCAGCGCCGAGCCGAGGACGAGCTGGCTGTGACGGTACGTCTGCAGGAGCTGCCTTGCCAGATTCGCAATAATCAGACCCAGGAAGGAAATCGGTCCCACCATCGCCGTCGCCACCGCGATGCACAGCGTCACTCCCAGCAGAAGCCTCCGGATACAGCGGTCATAGTCCACCCCCAGATTGATCGCCTGCGCCTTCCCCAGCTGGAGCACGTCCAGCAGTGCCAGTTCCCTGCGCAGCGACAATCCGAGAATGACCAGCAGTACGAGCGAGATCACAATCACCTCGCTGTTGATATTGGAAAAGCTCGCTACGAGCGTGGCCAACAGACTCTCATACTCATTCGGATCCATAATTCTCGTCATCGTCGTCTGAATACTGGAGAAAAACGAGGTGAGCACGGTTCCGATCAGCAGCACGTACAGAACGTTGTTTTTCGTCTTGCGGAAGAGATAACTGTATACAATCGTCGCCACGGCTCCCATGATCGCCAGATCCACCACAAAGGAGACGTTTGCGTTTCGGGCCAGCAGACTCCCCGCCCCCGCCGCAAACACAACCGCCGTGTGAATCAGCGTGTACAGGGAATTCATTCCCAGCAGGCACGGCGTGACAATCGTATTGCCGATCACGGTCTGGAACACAATAGAGGCCGCTCCGATCGCAAACGCCGTAATCACCATGACGATCAGCTTGGGCGTTCTGATTTTCATCGCATACGCCACGAGCTTCTCATTCCCCCATCTGACGCCAACCACCATATAGAGGATACAGACCAGTGCGGCGAATGCCAGCAGAAGCAGCAGTTTTCCGGTATTGCGCCTGCTTATCGCCCGGCGTGCTTCTGTCTTTGCCGCCGTATTTCCTGCCGCATACGCCGCTGTCCTTACCGCCCTGTCTGCCGCTGTATTCGCCGCGCCTGACACTGCGCTTTCTGCCGTCTTTCCCGCCGTATTCATCGCTGCGTCCCTCCCCTTCTTTCTCCGATCCGGATCGCCTTCCTGCCGTGATTGAGACGGTACAGGAGGAGCCCCACGAACAGTATGCTTCCCAGGATGCCGATAATCAGCTCGATCGGCAGCTCGTACGGCGCGATTACGACTCTTCCGACCATGTCGCAGACCAGCACGAAGATCGCCCCGAACAGCGCCGTGTCGACCAGTGTGCCTCGGATTTTATCTCCCTTGAACATCGCCACCACGTTCGGAACAATCAGTCCGATATACGAGATGGAGCCCACCACTACCACGACGCTCGCGGTAATCATCGCCGCAATGGTCAGACCGGCCAGAAGCACGAGATTGTAATTCACCCCGAGATTGCTGGAAAACTCTTTTCCCATTCCCACGATATTGAAGTGGTTAGCGTAGACAAACGCAAGGACCACAAGAGGAAGCGCCAGATACACCAGCTCATAATTTCCTTTGACCACCAGGGAGAAATGTCCCACGAGCCAGGAGGAGAGCGCCTGGGTCATCTCATACTGATACGCCAGGAAGTTTGTCACCCCTCCGATGATGTTGCCGAACATGATGCCCACAAGAGGCACCATCACGACATCCTTGAACTGCACCCGCTGGATAAACCAGACGAAAATCCACGTCCCGGCAATCGCGCATATAAAAGCGAACAGAGCCCGTCCCCACAGCGTCGATCCCGGCATAAACAGCAGCGCCAGCAGAATGCCGAACTGCGCCGAGGAAATCGTCGCCCCCGTTGTCGGAGAGACGAACTTGTTCATGCACAGCTGCTGCATGATCAGCCCCGCCACGCTCATCCCCGTTCCCGTACACAGGATCGCCAGCAGTCTGGGCAGTCTGGAAAGGATAAAAATCCTGATCTGCCGCGTGTCCCCTGCGAGCAGTCCCGCCGGATCGATGTCAATCACGCCCACAAAGAGCGAAACAGCCGACAAGACCAGCAGCAGCAAACATAAAATTCCTGTAATTCCCCATCTGCGCATTATGATTTCCTCTGTTTCCTTTCTGACTTTCACGCTTTGGTCCCAGCGCCATACCCTTCCCGCGACCGCCCTGTCTTTCCGGTATCCTGCGTTCTCCGTTTCCGCGCTGCTTTCATCCCCGCATGGATTTCCGTGGTTAGTCATAACTAATTTTTGATCAAAAAAAGAACGTGGATGTTCATGACTGGTCTTACGTGTCATGTACACCGCGCGTCCTACATAGCGTATCAAAGCCGTTTTTAAAAGTCAAGTGCAACTTTTGTTCCTAATTGTCTGATTTTTATCAGAGTTGCCTGTTTTCCCGGATCAGTTTCTCCTTCTGCCGCCGCGTTTTGCACTTCCCTATCCGACTGTTCCGCGCGGGGATTTCCGCCTGCTCCGCGCTCCGGTCAGAAAAACAGATCTGTCACCATCAGGCCGCCCTCTTCCGCCTGATAAGTAAAATAGACGACCATGCCCTCCTGAATCTCCGGCGTTCCGTGAACCTGCGCCTCCCCGTATTCAAAGAGCAGGGCGCTCCTTCTCGCCTCCTCCAGATCCGTCGGCCGCTCTTTGTATCCCTGCGCCACCATGATCGTCCTCGCGGCCGTATCCGCCTCGATCACATAGCCATACGTCGTCGCTGTCACTGCGGCGTCCGCAGTGGTGGCCCCGTATTCGACCGCCGCCTCGGCCTGTCCGCCCGCCGCTTCCGATCCTCCCGCCGAAGCGCTCCCGCCGTTCTCCAGCATTCCGAAGCTCAGCTTGGAGAGTGTCTGCTCCTGCGGATCGTAGGCAAAGAATCCGTCCCATGCCCCCGAGTCCGTTCCCTCGTCCACACGCAGCTTCATATAGATCAGTTCCACCGCCCCGTCGTCAGAGAGACGGAATCCCTGCATCTCTGTCTCCTCCAGCTTGCCCGTCATTCCTGCCCGGCCAAAAGCCTGATTCGTGTAGGTGCTCAGCTCATCCCCCGTCAGCCCCGCTCTCTTGAGGACTTCCTGATTGGTGACGGCGGTATCCGTATTTTTGTCATACGCCAGTGTGATCAGATCCCCCTCCGTACCGTAGGTCGGAAAGGTATTGCTGGTCACCGTGACCTGAAGATACCGCTCCCCTTCCGTGATATACGAGCGGATCTCCACCCACTGCGTCTCATCATCCTTCACGTCGTCGTACAGCTTCTGGAGTTTCTCCGCCTCCTTATTCAGCTCGTCCAGGCTCTTGGTGCTCTCCCCGGACGGCGTCACGAACAGCGGAATCTCCACCACATTGTCACCCGATGTCTGTACGGATTTGATTTCAATTTCCGCGTCCACCGCGTTGAGCGCCTCGCCCTGTTCCTGAGACGCCGCACCCGCCAGCGCCTCTCCGCTCTGTCCTTCCTCATTCTGCGTGGCGGCAGACTCCTGTGCCTGCTCTGCCGTCTGCCCCTCTTCCGTGTAGGCCGTCGAATCCTCCGCCTGCGTCTGCGATCTCTTGTCCGATCCGTTCCCTGCCGCTCCTCCGCAGGCCGCCAGCCCCATGCATCCCGTTATCAGCGCCGCGGCAATTATCCGCCGCCCTACTCTATTCCATCCGGTCATGCCGTTTTCTTCCTCCCTGTTCACCGGTTCCCTGTCTATCCTCCACCGGCCTCTTCATCTTTCCGGTTCCTTCTCTTCCGGCCTTCTCCGCCTTTCCGGTTCCCGTTCCCTTCTCTTCCGGTCTTCTCCGCCCTCTGTTCTCCGGCCTCTCTTACTGTCAAAAAAGCCAAAAAACACCTGTTTACCGCGTGAATTATAGTATTATAGCACAGTTTTTTCTCCTGCGCCATCGCCCGCCCGATACCGCTTGCCTCTCCGGAACTGCTCTGGTAGAATACAAAGCAAACTTCAGGAAAGGATTTTACATTATGCGCTTACGCAATGTTCCGGGCGCCAGAGAACATCTGGCCGAGAGCCCGTGGGTGATACAGGAACCGCAGGAGCAGAAGGGCCGCTGGCGGGAAGTCTTCGGAAACGATCACCCCCTCCGTCTGGAAATCGGCTCCGGCAAGGGACGCTTCATCGTCCAGCTCGCTGCGGAGAACCCCGACGTCAACTACATCGGCATGGACCGCTATTCCAGCGTGCTTGTCCGCGCCCTCGCCAAGCAGGAAGAGGCTCTGCTCCCCAACCTGCGCTTTCTCTGCTACGACGCCGAGCTGCTGGGAAGCGTCTTTGAGAAGGGCGAACTCGACCGCATCTATCTGAATTTTTCAGATCCGTGGCCCAAGGAGCGCCACGCCAGACGCCGCCTGCCCTCAAAGGAATTTCTGCGTCTCTATGACACGCTTCTCTCCCCGGAGGGAACCGTCGAGTTCAAGACCGACAACCGCACTCTTTTTGACTTTGCCGTCGGGGAAGTGGAGGCCGGAGGATTTGTGATCGACGCTCTGACCTACAACCTGCACCGCGATCCCGTCATGAACGAGGGAAACATCATGACAGAGTACGAGGAGAAGTTCTCCGTCAAGGGAAATCCGATCTGTAAATATGTGATCTCCCGCCGGACAGGGAACATTTCAGAATAATTTCATATTCCGTCCCCCGCACCTGTGCTATAATGGCGGTATCGGATAAACAGCAAACAAATCATCGTTATTGTTCAGTATATTTTCTAGAAGGAGGACTTCGCTATGCGTTTTACATCGGATAACTTTCAGAAAGAGGTTCTGGAATCCTCTCTCCCCGTGCTCGTCGACTTCTACGCTGACTGGTGCGGCCCCTGCAAGATGATGGCCCCCGTCGTCGAGGAGATGGAAACACTGTATGAGGGAAAGGTCAGAATCGGCAAGCTCAACGTCGACGATAACCCCGAAATCGCGGAGCGCTACAACGTCATGTCGATCCCGAATTTCATTTTCTTTAAGGATGGCAAAGTCGTAGAGACAGCTGTGGGCGGCATGCCCCGCGCCGCTCTTCAGGCAAAAATCGAGAACCTGTTAAAATAAACGTTTTCCGCACAGGAGACTGCCATGTTATTGGGTAAGACAGGTAAAAAAGGCCCCCTCAAAAGAGGACCGGAGGCAAGCGCAAAAACGAATCAACAGACGGGCTCAAAAGTAAGAAAAATAAACATGAAAAAAATAAACATAAGAAACGCGGCGGCTGTGGCCGCTGCGTTTCTCTTTGTCATGGGCTCCGCAGGGTTCGCCGCCCTCACTCCTTCCCTGACCGCTCTCGCCGCGCAGACACCGGTCTACGCCGAGGACGGCAGCCGCGACTACGAGGCCGAGATGGAAGCCCGCAGACAGGAGCCGGCCGAGAGCAACGCGGATCCCGACTGGCCGCAGGGGCCCGCCGTCGGCGCGGAAGGCGCCATCCTGATGGAAGCCGACACCGGTACCATCCTCTACGCCAAAAATATACACGAACAACTCTATCCCGCCAGCACGACGAAGATTCTGACGTGCCTGATCGCCGCCGAGCAGCTGGACTTAAACGACACCGTCACCTTTTCCCACGACGCCGTTTTCTCCGTGCCGCAGGACGGCTCCAGCGTCGGTATCGACGAGGGGGAATCCCTGACCGTGGAGGAGTGTCTCTATGCGATTCTCGTCGGCTCCGCCAATGAAGTCAGCAACGCCGTCGCGGAGAAAATCAGCGGTTCCGTGGAAGCCTTCGCCGTCTTGATGAACGAACGCGCCGCGCAGCTGGGCTGTACGGATTCCCACTTCACCAACGCCAACGGCCTCTTTGAGGAGGAGCACTACACCAGCGCCCACGATCTGGCTCTGATTGCGCGCGCCTTTTTTGCGAACGAGACGTTGCTGCGCATCGGCAACACGCCCACCTACCATTTCACACCGACTGAAACGCAGCCTGACGATTTCTGGATCCGGAACGGCCACTCCCTCATCAACGGAACCATTGCCTGCGAGGGTATTATCGGCGGAAAAACAGGTTATACCGGCGAATCGCGCCGCGTGCTCGTCACCGGCTGCGAGCGGGACGGCATGCGCCTGATCTGTGTCGTCATGCGTGAAGAGGCACCGGAACAGTTCAACGATACCGTGAGCCTCTTCGAATACGGCTATTCCAATTTCAAAAAAGTCAGCGCCTCCGACTATGAGACGCGCTACACCATGCGCGCCGGAGATTTTCTCGACAGCGGCAGCGATATTTTCGGGGATTCCACGCCAATCTTCTCTATTTCCGGCGACAGCACCCTGATTCTGCCGAACAACGCCTCCTTCTCAGACCTGACGACACAGATCTCCGACAGTTCCGACGACTCCGCCTCGCTCGCCCGGCTGACCTACTCCTACCATGACGTCCCGGTCGGACAGGCGGATCTGTATATGGTGCAGAGCGCCGTATCCTCCGAACCCTCCGCCTCTGCAAATCCGCAAAATGCAGAAAACGCGGCGGCTTCCGGCAGCGGCGCAGAGGCAGGCTCTCTCTCCGAAAGGGCTGCCTCCCTCTTCTCCGGCGCGTTCCATGCGGTGCGCAGGACGGCCGCTTCCTTTCTGACTGTAACGGACCGCACCAGAAGCGGTGTGCTCTGTCTCAATGTCCGAAACATCCTGATTCTCGTCGTCGGCGTTGCTGCCATTCTCATCGCTGTGATTATGTCCCGCGCGATCTCCGACGCCTATTATCACACCCGTTCGGAAGACAAAAAAAGACGCCGCCGCAGGCGGCGCTCCCGGAGCGTGAATCTGGGCAGGTATCAAAACGATTTGTGACAGTGGTGCTGTCACAAATCGTTTACGAGGCGCGCAGAGCGCTCCTCGGCGAATATACGGCCATCAATAATCACTTGCAATCCGCGCAGAGCGCGCCCCGGCAGATATACGGCCATCAGTCACTTGCAATCCGCGCAGAGCGCGCCCCGGCAGGTATTCTATGACGCTCCCGGCGGCCGCTTGGCCGCTTTTTTTGCGCGCTGGCGCAGGGCGGTCAGTTCATCCGCCTGAATAAACTTTTCTGTCTTGACCACATAGATCTTCTCGTCCTGCGACTTGCGCAGACGGATTTTGGCCTTCATATCCCCGTGCTCCGGGCAGTGGGAAACGCTGTAGTAATGCTTGCCGTTCGGCGTAAACCATTTGATCTTCTTGCGGAGCCTGCGTCCGCAGAGGTAGCAGTGCGTGTCCATCACCTCCGCGTCGCCCAGCGCCTTGCCGCGGGTCTCGAATCCCCTCGAAATATACTTCGTGTAATCGTCGAAACGGGCGTGAACCTCCCCTTTCCGGTTCTTTGGAATCGAAAAGGAGTCATAGGAAATATTGCGCAGCACCTCCTGCGGCAGTCCCGCCAGAATCTTGGCCGTGTAATAGGCGTCGCTGTGCGCCCGGTGAAAGGGGCTGTCCTTCTCGATTTTCAGGAAATCAATCGCGTATTCCAGCGAGCGGCGCGATTTCCGCGTCTCGTACGCAATGCCGAAGAGCTTCTGCACATCGAGGAACGGAAGCGGCCCGTCGGAGAGGGGCGCCTCCTTGTGATAGAGGAGATTACGCTGCAGTTCCGTCAGATCGTTCGGTCCCCAGGTACAGAAGAGCGGATCATCCCCGCACCAGTCCTGAAACTCATCCATCACCTCCTGAAAGCCCCTCTCTTTTTCGAGAGTCTCCATATCCAGATGGACGAGTTTCCCCGTAATATAATGCATGGTATGATAACAGGAGGGACGGATCAGACTGGAAAAATCGCCGTCATGCTCTCTGTTTTCGTTCAGGCGCACCGCGCCGATCTCTATAATCTCAAATGGCATCTGCGGATTCTGCGGCTCTGCCTCCGCATTTCCCTGATTCCATTCCAGATCCAGTACGATATAATTCATTTCCTTTTCTGCGGAGTTACGCTCAGCCTGCTGCGGTTCTGCGGCGCTTTCCGTTTTCCATTCCCGTTCTCCACGCTGTGAAATGCCGCCCCGCTCTGCACTCTCTCCGTCCTTTCCGCGTCAGTATATCATAAAATCCTCCTTCCTGCGCGCTTTCTTACAGGACAGTGCTCCCAAAGCGCATTGCGGTTCACGAAGCCTCCCCGTCAGGGCGAACCGCGAATCGCACTCCTCTCTCTGCCTGCCGGCCGCCTCAGCCTGCCTGCTCGAACTGGCTGTTATAGAGATTCGCGTAGAAACCGCCCTTCTGCAGCAGCTCCTCGTGTGTCCCCTGCTCCACAATATCGCCCTCCTTCATGCACAGAATCAGGTCTGCGTCCCGAATTGTGGAGAGACGGTGCGCAATGATAAAACTCGTGCGCCCACGCGTCAGATTGTCCATGGCCTTCTGAATCAGCAGCTCCGTTCTCGTGTCAACCGAACTCGTCGCCTCGTCGAGAATCAGAATCCTCGCATTCGCCAGCACAGCCCTCGCAATCGTCAGCAGCTGCTTCTGCCCCTGCGAAATATTGGAGGCCTCCTCGTTCAGCACCATCTGATAGCCGTCGGGCAGCGTCCGCACGAAGTGATCGACCTGCGCCGCCCTGGCCGCCGCGATGACCTCTTCGTCTGTCGCCTCCAGATTTCCGTACCGGATATTCTCCATGATCGTCCCGTTATAGAGCCATGTATCCTGCAGCACCATACCGAACTCATCCCGCAGGTCGCGCCGCGAAAACTCAGTGATATCGTGCCCGTCCAGCAGAATCTGACCGCCGCTCAGATCATGGAACCGCATCAGGAGCTTCACCATCGTCGTCTTGCCCGCTCCGGTCGGTCCCACGATCGCCACCTTCTGTCCCGCTTTCACACTGGCGCTGAAATCCCGGATCACGATCTTATCCGGCCTATAACCGAACTTCACATGGAGGAACTCCACATCGCCCCGGATCTCCATGTCCTTCGTGGAGAGGCTCACGTTCCCCTCCGTCTCCTCCGCCTCCCCGAGAAATTCAAAGACACGCTCCGAGGCGGCGATCATACTCTGGAACAGGTTGCTGATATTCGCCAGCTGCGTAATCGGCTGAGTGAAACTGCGGACATACTGAATAAACGCCTGAATCCCGCCGACCGTCATCGCCCCCGATGAAGCCAGCACCGCCCCCGCAATGCAGATCGCCACATACCCGAGATTTCCGACGAACGTCATCGCCGGCATCATCACACCGGAGAGGAACTGAGATTTCCAGCCCATCCGGTAGAGCTGCTCATTCTCCCGGTCGAACTGCGCAATCGACTTCTCCTCTCCGCCGAACGCCTTGAGCACCACATGACCACCGTACATCTCCTCCACATGGCCGTTGACGCGCCCCAGATATTTCTGCTGGCCGAGGAAATACTTCTGTGAATGCTTCACGATCACAAGCACCAGCGCCAGAGAGAGCGGGATGATGCAGAGCGCCACCAGCGTCAGCTGCCAGCTGATGCTGAGCATCATAATCAGCACGCCCGCAATCGTCGCCACCGAAGTAATCAGCGTCGTGATGCTGCTGTTCAGACTCTGCGTCAGCGTATCAACGTCGTTCGTAATACGCGACAGCACATCGCCGTAACTCGTTGTGTGGAAATAGGAAAACGGGAGGCGGTCCACCTTTTCCATGAGGGCATTCCTCATCCGATACGAGACTTTGGCGGAGACATTCGCCATGATAAAAGACTGCAGGAAGGAAAAGAGCGCGCTCACACCGTAGAGCGCCATCAACAGCAGCAGAATCCTGCCGATGTAGTCAAAGCGGATGCCACCCTCCTCCCCCGCCATCATGCGGGTGACGCCCCGCACGAGTTCGTCCGTCGCCTTCGCCAGAATTCTGGGACCCACAATCGAAAAGACCGTGGAGCAGGCCGCAAACACCATAATAAACACCAGCGCCAGATGATATGGTTTCAGGTATTCGATCAGCTTTCGCGAACTCCCCCTGAAATCTTTTGCCTTCTCTCCCGGCACGACCGCTGCTCCCGGGCCCCTTCGCCCCATAGGCGGACGTCCCGCCGCGGAGCCATTTTTCTGTGACAGATTCTGATTCTCACTCATATGACATTTCCTCGTATATGAAACATAAGACAGGCGCGTACTCCGGTTCCCCGGCAATTCATCAGCGCATCGCCGCCCTTCGTCCCGTCCGCACCGGTTCCGGCTGCGATCCCATGCCGCGATCCTGCCTCCTTCACTCCGGCAATCTATCCTCTATGCGCCCAGTTCCCTCTGTGAGAGCTGGCTCTGGGCGATCTCCCTGTATTCCCGGCAGCTGCGCAGCAGTTCCTCATGCGTCCCGATCCCCACGACGCGTCCTTCATCCAGAACGACGATCTGCTCCGCGTGCATGATCGTGCTGACACGCTGCGCGACGATCAGCACCGCCGCGTCCCCGGTGTACTCCTTCAGGGCGCTTCGCAGCGCAGCGTCGGTCTTAAAGTCAAGCGCCGAAAAGCTGTCGTCAAAGAGATACACCGCCGGCTTTCTCACGAGGGCCCTTGCAATGGAGAGACGCTGCTTCTGCCCTCCGCTGACATTTCCGCCGCCCTGCGAGATGTCCAGCTGCTCCTTCTGCGGATTCGCATCCACGAATTCAGCGGCCTGCGCCACTTCGATGGCCTGCCGGATCTCCTCTGCAGACGCCTCTTCCCTGCCGTACCGGATATTGCTCTCTATCGTCCCCGAGAACAGCAGCCCCTTCTGCGGAATATAGCCGATATTCGCGCGCAGCTCCTGCTGCCTTAAATCCCTGACGTCGATCCCGTCATACGTGACCTCTCCCTCCGTCACATCGTAGAAGCGGGGGATCAGATTCAGCAGCGTCGATTTGCCGGAACCGGTGGATCCGATGAACGCCGTCGTCTGTCCCGGATACGCGGTAAACGTAATATCATGCAGCACGTCATCCTCCGCACCGGCATAGCGGAAGCTCACATGATGAAACGCAATCTCTCCCTGCGGCGTCGTCCCCAGCGTCTGCGGCTTCTCCGGATCCTTGACCCCGCTCTCCGTCTCCAGCACTTCTCTGATCCGCTGCGCCGCGACTGCCGCCCTCGGCACCATGATAAACATCATGGCAATCAGCAGAAACGCCATAATAATCTGCATCGCATACTGAATAAAGGCCATCATATCGCCGACCTGCATCTGCGATGCGGCGATCGCCTTCCCGCCGAGCCACACGATCGAGAGGCTCAGCAGATTCATCGTCAGCATCATCGCAGGCATCAGAACCGACATCACGCTCTGGGTGAAAAAGTTCGTATCCCGCAGCTCCCTGTTCGCCTTCTCAAACCGCTTCTCCTCGTACGTCTCGTTTCCGAAGGCGCGGATCACCATCATCCCCGTCAGATTCTCACGGCTGACGAGATTGAGTCTGTCCACCAGAGACTGCAGCACCTTGAACTTCGGAACGGCGAGCGCATAGGCAATCATGATAATTCCCAGTATCACGAGGATCGCCACCGCGATAATCCAGCTCATCGACACGCTCTTATTCAGCGCCATCACAACGCCGCCGATTCCCATGATCGGCGCGTAGCACATCATCCGGATACCCATGACGAGCAGCATCTGGATCTGCTGAATATCGTTTGTCGTCCGCGTAATCAGGGACGCCGTGGAGAAGCGGTCGAACTCCGCGTTGGAGAAGCTCTCCACTTTAGCGAACACATCATGGCGCATCGTGCGCGAGACCCCGGCCGAGATGCGGGCCGCCAGCAGCACGACGCCGATCGCCGCCGCCACATCGCACAGCGTCACCAGCAGCATTTTCATTCCTTCCTGCACGATGAACTGGAATCTGGCCTGCGCCAGGTCCGCTCCCTCCGCAAGACCGCTTCCCATAATTCCCGTATTGACGAGCTCGCTCATCATATTCGGAAGCGTCAGCTCGCAGACCGCCTGCAGCATCAGCAGCGCCAGCGCACCGGCCAGCGCCGGAATATAAGGTTTTAAATAATTTCGCAGTAATTTGATCATAATTCTCCATTCCGGAGCGCTCTTCGCGACGGGGAAAACATTTCATTGGCAACATACAAAATCCCCATCTTCTTGAACTACGTTCAAGAAGCATCCCTCGCTGCGCTCAGTCAATCTCCGATTTGCGTTGGGATTTGGGACGCTCCTGCCCAAATCCCGGGATTGAAAAATAAGCCATCGGGCTTATTTTTCAATCTGCTCTCCGTTCCGAATCCCGGATCTCCCGGATCGTCTCTTCTGTGGCCCGCAGCATCTCACCGAACAGCGCAAGGAGCTGTTCCATGCTCCCCTCCCCCATACGTTCTGAAACGCCCACTGCCAGAAGTCTCATTTTTTCACAGGCCTGCCGGTGTCTTTCCTCTCCTTCCGGCGTCAGCAGAATCCACACCTTACGCCGGTCCGTCTCCGCACTCATTCTCCGGAGCAGTCCCTTCTCCTCCAGACCCCGCAGCGTTCTGGATACCGCCGGCGGTGACCCCTCGATCTCCCTCGCCAGCTCCTCCAGCGGCATTCCGTCCTGCCCGTCTCTTTCCTGCCTGCCTTCCTGCTCGCTGCTGCCGCTCGCTGCGCCCACACTCTCTGACACGCCGTTCTTACCCTGCGATATGTTTCGAGTCTCCTGCCTCTCGCAGACAAGCCGGTGCAGCACGCCGAATTCCTTCATCGAGATCCCCGGCAGAATCGAGGCGACATTGATCCGTCTCATTCTGGCCATATGCCGGTTCATCTCCGTGTTTTGAAAAAAGATTTCCTTTTCCTCCATCATTCTTCTCCGTCGGACTCTGCTCTACTCAGAGCGCATCCCTATCATCTGTCCCGAATTTGCGATTCTCTTTTTTATCCCAGATTTGTGATTTCTGATTTTCGATTCGCAATTCCCGCTCTTCTTCGGCAGTTTTCCTCTTTCCTGTATCGCATTTTATTTAACACAGTTAATTAACGTAGTTATCATTTTATCAGGAAACAGAGGAATGTCAACTCCCCATCTGCCACTCTCTGAAAATCTTAAGAAAACATTCCAACTAAAAAGCACCGCCAAACCGGTTCCTCTTCCGGCCTGACGGCGCTCTGCCTGTGAAAGAGACGGCGTTTACAGCCGATACTCTTCCAGTAATCTGTCACAATATTCCTGATCTTCAACAGCCCGAAGCATATCCTGCTCCCTGTGATCCTGCAGCAGCCGTGCAAACAGCGTCCGCATCAGAACGCCGCCCTCTTCTCTTCCTTCTTCCCGTAAAACAGTTTCATATCCCTCTCTGTCAAACTCTGTCAGCACCATCTCCATCACCTCTCCTCTGTGTTTGGCCAGATATGGCATTAAAATTCCATTTTCCATACAGATTTGAACAGCTTCCTTCACCGAATCTTCCAGCGTAACGATCTCCAGCTCGTCCTCTTCCCGATACTCCATTCCCTGAAGTGCGTTAAAGAGAGAAAGCGCATTTTTCTTCTCGGAAAACAATTTACAAAATAATTTGTCCTTATGTTTACGATTCACAGCGACAGGATAAAACGCATTGGTATTGGAATGACTCATAGACAGGCTCCTTTCAGAAGATAAGAAAATCGACAGGAATCGCCCTCACCGGGCTGTATCGTTCCGACAAGAACGTCGGAGAAAAGCAGTTCCAGCATACCACAGTCCTCTGAAAATAACAACGAGCGGGAATTGTCAGTCTCTTAGTCCCCTGTATCTCCAGTATCTCAGCATCTTACGCAAATCTGCCGTTTCGCTGAATCATTCCGCCGAATCATTCCCATCAAAAAAACGCCGCCAGACCGGTTCCTCTCCCGGCCTGACGGCGCTCTGCCTGTGAAAGAGACGGCGTTTACAGCCGGTACTCCTCCAGTAATCTGTCACAATAGTCCTGATCTTCAACAGCCCGGAGTATATCCTGCTCCCTGACTATTCACCATGCTACCGTGCCTGTCCCTGCGCCGCATTGATGGCATCGACAATCTGCTGTGCCTGCGCCCGGGTCATATCGGGAGCAAAGGAAACCAGTGCCCGCAGCGGCATCGCCATGCCGGTTGCCTGCGTCGCCTCGTCGCTCATCGGGCTTGCCTCGCTCTCTGAAGGCGCGTTGACCTCTCCCTTCATCGCCTGCATCATCTGACCGAGCACGGCCTGCCCCGCCGGCGTTTTCATCACATCGCCAAGCGGAGAATTCACGGTGAAGAGTACCGGCCGCGGCTGCACCGGACTCACCTGCACCGGTGCGCTGCAGAGAATCTCAGAGGCGTTCCTGCCGATCTCAACCGTATACACGCCCTCCGGCACGCTCCAGTCTCCCGCCTGCTCGTTCCACTCGGCAAACGCCCTTTTGCCGAGCGTAAAACTCACTTCCTTCGTCTCTCCGGGCTGCAGTTCCACCTTCGCATAATCGCGCAGTTCCCGCAGCGGGCGCACCGTATCGCCCTTTGCGTTTCCGATATAGAGCTGTACGACCTCTTTGCCGGCGCGGCTGCCGGTGTTCGTCACACTTACCCGTACCGTCAGGGTATCTTCGTCGGTCATGGAAATCCACCCCGTCTGACCGCCGGCTGCCCCGGCTCCCGCCTCCGCACTGTGTTCTGCGCCTGCCTGCGCCTGCTGGCCTTCTGCCGCTTCCGACGCTCCTTTTTCCAGCGTCAGATCCGAATACGCAAAACTCGTGTAGGAAAGTCCGTAGCCGAACGGGAAAGCAGCCTCTCTCTTCATCGTTTCATAAAAACGGTAGCCGACAAGCCTGCCCTCGCGATAGACGACGTCGTCCTTTTCCACTCCGTAATACGGATAGCACGGCGTATCCTCCACCCGCAGCGGGAAAGTCTCCGCAAGGCGTCCGCCCGGGTTCACCTCCCCGTAGAGCAGGTTCACCGCCGCCTCACCGACCGCCTCGCCGCCGAGATACATCTCCAGTACACCGGCCACCTCCTCCAGCCACGGCAGAGCCACCGGCGCGCCATTGTGCAGCACAACGATTGTGTTCGGCTGCACCGCCGCGACCGCCGAAATCAGACGGTTCTGCTCTGCCGGAAGATTCATATCCGCACGATCCAGCCCCTCTGACTCATAGCTCTCCGGCAGTCCCGCGAAGATCACAGCCTTGTCCGCACGCTGCGCCGCCTGCACCGCCTCCTGCAGCAGAGCTTCGCTCTCTTCCGGCGAAGCTGTCTCCCGATAGCCCTGCGCAAAGGAGACGTTCTCCCATCCCAGAACGGCTTCCTTCGCCGACGTCACCCGGTACGGGCTGATATGCGAACTTCCGCCGCCCTGATAGCGGGGCGCTTCGGCAAACTCACCGAGAAACACCACTTTTTCCTCCCGGCTAAGGGGCAGGACGCCGCCCTCGTTCCGAAGCAGCACCGCGCACTCCTCGGCCGCCGTCCGCGCCGCCGCATGACCCGCCTCGAAATCATAGTATTTCGCCGCATCCGTTCCATCCATCTCCGGGTCGTGACGCTCCGTATAGCGCGTAATCATTGTGAGAACACGCGCCACTGCCTCGTCCAGCACCTCCATGGGCAGCTGACCGCTCTCTGCGGCGGAACGCACCGCGCGCACATTGTCCTTCGCCGCACCAGGCATTTCGAGGTCGAGCCCCGCCGCCAGCGATTCCACCGGCTCATCGCACGCACCCCAGTCGGTCATAACCGCCCCATCGAATCCCCACTCCTCTTTCAGAATCTCCGTGAGATATTTGCGGTTTTCAGAGAGATACGTCCCATTCAGTCTATTGTAGGAGCACATAATCGACCACGGCTGCGCATCCTTCACCGCCGTCTCAAAGCCCGGCAGATAAATCTCCCGCATCGTCTGCTCATCCACCACGGAATTACTCGTCATGCGGTAATACTCCTGATTGTTCGCGCAGTAATGCTTCGGGCACGCGCCGACGCCTTCCCCCTGCACGCCCCGGATCGCCGCAGCCGCCGTTCTGCCGGAGACGAGCGGATCCTCCGAATAATACTCAAAATTTCGTCCGCACAGCGGCGAGCGCTTGATATTGAGCGCAGGGCCTAAGACAACGCCGACATTTTCCGCCTGGGCGAGTTTGCCCAGCTCTCTCCCGACAGTCTCCGCAACCGCCGGATCAAAGGCAGACGCCTGCGCGCAGCCCGCCGGAAAAGCAATCGCCGGATTGCTCTCGTTAAGTCCCAGCATATCCGTCGCCGCCGTCTGCTTGCGCAGCCCGTGCGGTCCGTCCGTCACCATAATCGAGGGAATCCCCTCCCGTTCCAGTCCCTGCAGAGACCAGAAGTCTCTGCCCGCAATAAACGACGCCTTCTCTTCCAGCGTCATGGACGCCACAACTTCTCTGATTTTGTCTGCTTTCATCCGTATCCTCCTCTATTTCGGATCACTTTGTCCATCAAATCCGCAGCAACAGATCCCAATTTCCTCTTCACAAAGCCCGCAGCAACAGATCCAGTCACCCGGTTCATCAAACCCACAGCAACAGGACTGAATCACCCCTGTTCCTCAAACCCACATCAGCAGATCCGGATCACCGCGACGCTCTCCGGCTCCATCGTCAGCCGGATCGTCTGCTCCTCTCCGGCTTCCACCGGCATTTCCTCATACACCATCTGTGACGCCTCGTTCATCGCTTTGATCTGGGCAGCATTCGGGTACTCCGGCTCCCCCATTTGCTTCCACGCGCGCAGTGGGTTGCAGTGCGTCTCGTTGATCTGCGCCACCTCTATCCGGCGCACCGGTCCGCACAGCGTGATCTCCACCTCCTGCGTCTGAATCTGCCTGCGTTCCAGATCATGATTATAGACAAAGAGCGTCGTCTGCTTCCCGTCCGTCAGCGCCATCACCTCAGCCGTGCGGTAACCGTCCTGTTCTGCTCCGCCTTCTTTCGCCTCCGCGCTGCAGCTGTCTGTTGTGCCGCAGACTTCTGTCTCCGTACCGTCCGCTGCCACCCCGCTCCCGGATGCCGCCACTCTCTCCACGTCGAGTCGTTTTGCTCCCGCCTGATGCAGTGCCTCGAAGATCCGGTAAGAGGGTTTTCGCACACCGTAGATCGTCTGGATGCCGAACTCATTTTTGAACGGCCCCGCCTTCATTCCCATTTCTTCAAAGAAATCCGATACCGTCCAAAATGAATATCCCTCCACAAGCTTTTCGTTGTACGCGATGGTCTGCGCGATAAACGCCGCCTGATAGCTCGTATCGTATTCCTTTGAGCCGTTCCATTCCGTGTAATAAAGCGGATAATCTCCCGCCTCCGCCTTGGCTTTCCTCGTCATCTGCGCGAGAATATCCCTCGGATTCTTATTTTCCCGTGAGAACATCTGCGCGATCATCGCCTGCTTCTCTTCCTCGCTCATCGCCTCGAAACGGGCTCTCAGCTCCGGATCCGCGGCCGGATTCTGTCCCTTGACTCCCGGCCCGTTCATCCCCATCTGCGAGAACGGATCATCACTCGGATAATGGTGCGTCGTGATAAAATCCAGCGGAACTCCTCTGTTCTCGCAGTATGCACGAAACTCCGGAATCCACGCATTAACACTCGTCGCCGGGCCGCCGACGCGCAGCCGGCCGCTCACACTCTTTAGCGTGCGCGCCGTGATTTCGTAGAGATGGAAGTAATCCTCCTGGGTCCCGTCAAAGAAGAAATTCAGGTTCGGCTCATTCCACACCTCGAAGAACCACTGCGCGACCTCTTCCTCCCCGTAGCGATGAAGGAGATGCTCTGCGAACTTCCGGATCAGGCTCTCCCATGCCTCGTCGCTCTCCGGCATCGTCACGTTGCCTCTGTAATGCATACACGTCTGCGTCCCGCTCGCCAGCACCGACGGCATAAAGCCCACCTCCACGAAGGGCCTCATTCCAATCGAGAGCAGGAAATCAAAAATCGCGTCGATATTCACGAAGGAATACTGCACCGGTCCCATTCCCATGCTGTTGAACGCCACGCTCATATCGTCGTCGAACAGCCCGTGAAACCGCAGGTACTGAAATCCACACTCCTCGTGCGCACGCCGGATCTGCGCCTGCACGTCCGCCCGCAGTACCGTCGCCGCATGACAGCTTCCGATACACTGCTCCCAGTAATGGGGAAACTCTCTCGTCTTCCCCTGTAAATCCACTTTGTATGAAATCATGGTGTTTACCCCCTTGCTCTTTTTGCTTCCAGATCCGCCTTGATCTGCGGCATCTGCTGATCCAGTCTGTACAGAAACGCGAGTATCAGCGTCACTACAACCAGTACCATCGGCAGGTAATTAAAGAGCGCCACAATCGAGACATTGGCCGCTGCCGACTGTACCTCCAGCGCGCCGTCATAGCCCGCCATTCCCATAATGATACCGACGAGAGAAGAGGCGATACCGCTCCCGAGCTTGGAAGAAAAACTGTTGACGGATGCGAGAATTCCCTCAATGCGGATTCCCGTTTTCCACTCGCCATAGTCCATGCAGTCGATCAGATAAATACTGATCATCATTGTGATCGGCAGAATTGCGACGCCGGAAAGAAGGGAGCCCACCGTCAGCGTGGCGAGATTCGTGCCGCCCGCAATACGGAGTGCATATCCGATCACACCGATCACCATTCCCACTTTAAGCAGCCGCACCATTCCCAGTTTGCGGGAGAGAACCGGGAAAAAGACCATCACAAGCGGCGTAATCATGCTGCTCATCGAGACGAGGCTCGCGAGGCCGATGTCTCCCACAATATACTTGAAATAGTAGGTATTTACCGAGCTGCCGATATTGCTGATCAGCTGCACGCAGAGCGTCATTCCAGAAATCAGGAAAATATATTTGTTCTGTACAAGGCACCGCAGGCTTGTTCTCAGCGGCAGACTCTGCTCGGCTCCGCTCTTTTTTGCCTCTCTGGCGGTATCCGGGATCGCCACCTCTTTGACAAAGACGAACCTGAGCATACCGATCACCACCAGCGGAACGGCAAAGACGACCGCAATCACTGTCCAGCCCTCCTTTGTCGCGCCGATCCCCGCGATCAGCTGCGGCATCACAATCGAGATCACGATGGAGAACAGCATGATGATCGCCCCGTTAAAGGACATGATCGAGACACGGTTCTTCTCCGAGCGGACCGCGCGGGCCAGATATACCGCATCGCCGCCGTTTAACGCCGTCGCGAAGACGGAGTTGATCAGCGTATACAGAATGAAAATATAGACATACTTCGCGCCCAGTCCCATCGAAGACGGTACTGAGAAGAGGAGCACCGTGAGCAGCCAGACAAATACGATGGAAATCTCATACGGTCTCGCCTTTCCGAAGCGCGTGTGCGTCCTGTCGATGACAAAGCCGATCAGCAGATCCGTCACCCCGTCAAAAAGTTTGGAAGCCAGCAGCAGCGTTCCCACACCAAGCGCCGGCATCCCCAGCATATCCGTGCAGTAATACGTCAGCTGCATAATCAGAATCACGTTCAGCGCAAGCGAGAGCCCCCTCGACGTCCATGCCCATTTGAGATACTTCGGCAGAATCTCGTTGTCCGCTGCGGTGGACGGATCGAGCCAGTTTGCTTTTGCCTTTGCTTTACCCTTCATATCCATGTTCCTCCCGTTTCCCGTGATAGCCGCATTTTCCCATAATAGCCGCACAGAGCCGTTATGATACGGTTCCGGCGAACGCCTGCGGCGTGTCTGTTCCTTCTGCCAGTATCATAACGGCTCTGTGTGTGCTTCCAATAGAATATATGTATTCTGTTTATAAAGTTTGTGACTTTTTATTCAAAAAACAATCCTCTTCACTGCTGACGGCTCTTCCCCGTTTCCGACAAAGACGGTGACGTCCGGGAGGTGAATTCCACCACCTTATACCGCGCGCGATACGCTCCCGGCGTCATATGATACGTCTCCCGGAAGTATCGTCCGAACAGCCCCGCCGACGGAAACTGCATGTACGCCGCGATATTCCCGATCGGCTCCTCTGAGTATTTCAGCAGGTTGGCCGCCGCCCGCAGCCGCTCGCCCCGGATATACTGCTGCAGTGTAACCCCCGTCTCCTTCCGGAAGCGCCGGGAGAGATAACTGCGGCTGACCGCCATCTCCCGCGCCATCTGTTCGATAGTGAAGGGCCGGTAGAGGTGTTTGGCGATATAGTCCCGGCACTCCTCTCCCAGAGCCCCCTGCCGCTGCCTCTGCTTCTCCTCATGGACAAGCCGTGTGAACTGCCGGTATGCCTCTCCTATCATGACCATCAGCTCCGGAACCGTCTGCGCGATGGAAGCGCGCTGCAGATAGAGATCCGAGACGTCGTACGCCTCCTGCGGAGAGAGACCGCCAGCGATCGCTGCCCGGGTCATCAGTGTCACCGCCGTCACCACCATATACTCGCTCTGCTTGAAGTCTCCGGTGAGCGCCATCCTGCCGACGTCTCCTTCCTGCATACCACTCTCCCCCAACGCCGTTTCCAGATCCCCCTCCTCGATTACACGGAAATACTCTCTCTCTGTCTCATAGGCGATGTGCGGCTCCTGTCCGCTTCGCATTTTGACCAGAGTATATCCTGTCCTGTGGCGTTCCAGCGTCTGCTCCTCCGGCAGGGTCCTCATAAATACGATGTCCGCTCCCTTCAGATGTTCCCCGGTCAGAACGGCGTACGCCAGACTCCCGAGCGCCGTAATCGCAGACAGCGGAAACATGGGAATCCATTGTCCCCGGGCGCTTTCTCCGCAGTCCCGAAACCAGCGCGCCTCCTGCACTCCGGTCATCCTCTCTCCACCAAGCGGTCCAAGCAGGAGCATCCGCTCCTGCTCCCCACCTGTTCTGATACAGAGAAAATAAATACTGGGGCGTGCCTCCAGCGTCATCACCACGCCGCGCTGGCTCTCTGCTCCGGCATCTCCACTCCCCTCCTGCCGCCTTCCGCCCTCTGTCTCTGACAGGAATCGTTCAAACTGTCCGGCCGGTTCCGGCTCTCTGATCCGCTGTCCGCTTCCCTGACGCCACAGCACCCGCAGCTCCTCTCGCAGCCCACTGTCCGCCTCCCGCTCCGTCTCCATCAGCTCTCCTCCGTCCCCCATCAGATAGAGTCCCACATGAAATCCGTTCCAGAGAATCTCCGAGAGATAGCGTTCCTTCCCACTCTGTACCTCTGGCTCCCGTATCTTTCGCCTGTCCTGATTGGATTGCCCCGCCATTTTTCTCCTTCCACAGTCTTCAAAACAGTTCCCTGTCACTCTCTATTCCGCGACACCCCTCGCATTATTGTCCCGCCGCTCCGTCGCCCTCCGATACACGAAATGCGCCGCTACGGCGCTCAGCAGCTCCGTGACACCGAACGCCCACCAGACGCCCGCCGCGCCGAGCACACGGCTCAGGAGCCACGCCGCCGGGATAATCACGACCGCATAGCGCAGAGCGGAGATGACAAAAGACGCCGTTCCCTTCCCCAGTCCCTCGAGAGCGCCCGAGGCCGTCACCGACACCGAGGAGACCACAAAGCCCGCGCTGATGATCCGCAGCGCCTGCGCGCCCGCCGCCACGGTCTCCGGATTCTCAGTAAAAAGTCCCATCAGCTGCGCCGGAATCAGCAGGCACACACACGTCCCGGCCGCCATAATCAGAGCCACGAGAACCATCACGGTGCGGTAGATCTCCCGCACCCGCCGTTCCTCTCCCGCGCCATAGTTGTATCCGATAATCGGTCTCATTCCCTGAATAATTCCGTTCGCCGGCAGATACAGGAAAGTCTGCAGCTTGTAGTAAACCCCCAGCACGAGGACGTACGTCCCGGAATAGAGCGCCAGAATCGCATTGAGGGCCGAGACCAGCAAGGAGGGCAGCGCCAGATTCAGTGCCGCGGGCAGACCGACGGCATAAAGCCGCTTTAAGATAGCGAGAGAGCTGTACGGCGTGAGCCCGCTTTCCCGTTCGCCCTCCCCCGCCGTCTGCCGCCCCGCTTCCCCGCGCAGCAGGGACGGACGGATATGTACGGAGATCGGCCTTGTCAGATAGACCGCCAGATAAATCGCGAGTGTCAGAATCTGACCGATTCCTGTCGCCAGTGCCGCGCCGCGGATTCCCATCGCGGGAACAGGCCCGATTCCGAAGATCAGCACCGGATCCAGCACAATATTCGCCAGACACCCCGCCAGCATCGCCGCCATCGCGACGGACATCCGTCCCACCGCCTGAAACAGCTTCTCAAACGCCAGTCCCGCCGAGATCACAATGGAGAATCCGAATACGATCACCGAATACTGCATGCCATAGGCGATCACCTCCGCATCCTGCGTGAACGCCTGCAGAAACGCCCGGATCGAGAGCAGGCTCACCGCCATCATCACCACACCGTGCACGAGACTGCAGAGCATCCCCTGGGTCGCCGCCATATCCGCCTTCTGCCTCTGCCCCGCGCCGAGGAAGAACGCGATCGCCGCATTGATCCCGATCCCGAAGCCGATCGCCGCCGCATTGACCAGATTCTGCACCGGAAAGACGAGAGAGAGCGCCGTCATCGCCTTCTCATCAATCTGCGCAACAAAGAAGCTGTCCACGATATTGTACAGCGAATTGACCATCATCGAAATCACCATGGGCAGCGACATCGACAACAGCAGAGGGAGTATCGGTTTTTCCTTCATAAATGTTTCCTGCATTTCTTTTCAGCCCGCCTTTCCGCCGCTCTTGTTGCGGCTCTGCCCGCGTAAAAACGCCACACAGCGATCCCTTCCGGGGTCGTTGTGTGGCGAAAAGTAGCGCGAGTCTCAAAAAATCCACATCCGTAACGGTTTTGTGTATGACCTGCCGCTTCTGCACGGCATTTTGTCTGTTTTACAACGCTTTATACCCTACTACGCGGGGAGGGATTTGTCAATCCGCACCTTGAAACCGCGATGCCGTCACCCCGCAGGCGCTCAACGATATAGTGGGGAATATCGCTGTGCAGGTATTTGGAGGTGATACTGAAATAAAACCGGTCTCCGAAAGAGCAGGCGCACATCTGCATCTTGTCTGTGCTGGCGATCGCGCCGAACCGGTCGATACAGGGCTGGTACTGCGGCGCCATCCGGATGACGCCCAGATTCGAAAAGACCGCCGTGACGTTCCGGCTGCCCAGCTGCGTACCGAGTTTTAAGAAGAAATCCTTGGCGCCCAGCGGCACGAGCTTTAAGAGCGGCTGCTTCTCAATGCCGATGTAATGGTTCATTCTCGCCGCCACCTGTTCCTTCGTCAGATCCTGCGCAAATCTCTTTTTCACATGCTCCAGAATATCCCCGAAGTACGACTCCTGGGTGAACGAGTACTCGATCTCCATCCAGCCGAAAAAGTTGGACATCGACTTCGACGGGTAATAGCCCCGCAGATTCACCGGAATCATCAGTGTCACAGGCTTTTTCAGATATTTGCCGTGGCGCTCGTACATACTCTTGCCAATCGCCTCGATCACCACCGCCGTCAGGTATTCCGTGACAGACGCCCCTCTCTGCTTCGTCTGGGCGAGAAGTTTTTGCGCAGACAGGGTGCACTCCAGAATACGCATCTGGCTCTGGGCAATCCGGTGTCCCTCGATCTGATAGGCCGCGCGGCTCTTTCGCGTCAGTTTCTCCTGCTTCTCCCCGGAGTAATTCCGGAAAAAGCTGTCCTCCTCCTGCTCCTCCAGCGGGGAGGGCTCCGTCTCCTCCTGCGCGAGGCCGTGGGAACGGCTCAGGTACCCCTGCACGATGTCCTGCAGAAAAGCCACCGCTCCCGCCCCGTCCGTCAGCGCGTGGAAAATCTCCAGATTGATGTACTGATCCCGGCAGGTCAGCCGGTAAAGCACGGTCTCCTCTTCCTTCTCATAAATCGGCTCGCAGGGGACCGTTCCCTTCTTCTCCGTCCGCACCACAGGCTCCGTGTCCGTTTTTTCAAAATAATACCAGAAGTTTCCCCGCTTTAAGACGCTCTGGAACATCGGGTATTTCTGCACCGTCGCCTTTAAAGCCTCCCGCAGAAGGCGCTTGTCCACCTCCTCGTTCAGCTTACAGTAAATCCGGAATACCCGGCTGTCCATCTTGCCCGACGCCGCCGGAAACGCCAGCGCCACATTGTCCAGTTTTCTGTGTAATCGTTTCTGCTGTGCCATCTGTCTACTCTCCCGCTATCACTGCCTTCTCCTCGCCTTCCTCCTCAAACCGCAGAAAGCTCCGGATATACTCCAGACTCTCCTCGACGAAAATGTGCTTGAGCCCGAGGGCGAAGAATCCGTGGGGCGCCTCCTCGATCCTGTGCAGAAACACCCGGTTGCCCGCCTCCCGCAGCCGCACTGCATACGCCTCTCCCTCGTCCCGCAGCGGATCTCTCTGCGCCGTCAGGATCAGGGTGTCCGGCATATCCCGCAGCGTCTCCTTTGTCAGCAGCGGCGCAAAGAGCGGCGACTGCCGGTCCTGCGGCGTCCGGGCGTAAAGTTCCAGATAACTCACGAGCTTTTTCTGGGACAGGATCAGATTCTCCCTGTTCTCCTTGACCGACGGGTAGGGAGAGGCGTCCGAGTAATCGTTCCAGAGCGCCGGATAGATCAGGATCTGGCGGCGCGGGACGAACTCTTTCTTCTCTCTGGCCAGCAGCACCATAGCCGCTGTCAGGTTTCCTCCCGCGCTGTCTCCAATCAGCGTGATGTCCTTCGGATTGATGTGCGGCATGATCTCTCCCGCATAGAGGGCGCGCGCCGCCGCGTAGCTGTCCATCAGCGAGACCGGGAAGCGGTGCTCCGGCGCTCTTCTGTACTCCACCGCGAGTACCAGCTGCCCCGTGGATCTGGCCATCAGGCTGCAGATCCTCTCATAGGTGTCCACGCTCTCCGTCACCCAGCCGCCGCCGTGCAGAAAGAGCAGAACGCCGCCCCGGTACTCCTCCACGCCCTCTTTCTGTTCCCGGTCCGAGGGAAAGAAGATGCGCACCGGCACATCATGCTCTCCCGCCTCCACCAGCACGTCCTGCTTTTTGACAAAGAGCCGGATCGGATCCAGCTTCTTCAGGGCGGCCAGTCGTCTCTCCGCCTCCAGATGAATGGCAATATTAGGGTCTTTTTCCGTCGGCATAGCGACCATCCTTTCCCGTTCTGTTCCCCGCTGCGACACCGGTTCCTGCCCCTGCCTCAGCGGCTGTTTCACGCATCGCCGCTCCAGTTCTGTCCCCAATCTGCCCGGATTCTCCCGCGCAGCGATGTGTTTGTCTCTTTTATTTTCCTATTATATCATCGAAACAGGCAGACAAACGGGCCGCAGCGTAAAAGTTCCGTTAAAATTGCGGGAGGCGGACCGCTGAATCTCCCGCACAGGCAACAGACCGCATGGCAGGCCGGTCACCGGATCCTACGCGCAGAAAGCAACGCGCACACAAAGCAGAAAGCGGCGAACCGCTGTTTGCTGTCCGCCGCTTTCTGTCTTATGCCTGCCCTGTGTCTGTCTTATATCTGCCTGCTTACTCCACCGTGATCACGACACTCTTATCCTCACAGCCGTCAGCGCGGAACGTGACCTTGATCTCTCCCGCTTCCCTGCCGGCACGCACCACCGCCATGACCTCGCCCTCAAACGTATCGCAGGTCGTCTCGTCGTAGCTGATCACCGAGCGGGGATCCGCACTGCCGTACCCCTGCAGAGTGCCCGCTCCCTCGACGCTGACCGCAACGCTCTTTTGTGCAAATGCGTTTGCGACGCCATCCCGGTCGACAAGCCGTGCCGTAACGAATGCCAGTGCCTCGCCGTCCGCCGCAAGTCTCTCTCCCTCGCAGGTCACCGCCAGTTCCACCTCACTCTGCGCGGTCCGCAGCGTATGACGTCCGGTCTCCTCGCCGTCCGTGTAGCTGACTGCCGTCAGCTCACCCGGCTCGTATGTCATCTCGTAGGAAGCCGTAAATCCGTTCGCCTTCCCCGCCGGTTTCCTGCCCAGCGACTTGCCGTTCAGGAGCAGCTCCACCTCCTGCGCCTCGCTGTAGACGTCGACCTTCGCCGGTTTGCCCTCATAGCCCGGCCACGTCCAGCTCGCGATATTGTCTTTTAACATCCACGCCGTCTGGGAGTGGGGCTGTCCGTACCGGTCCACCCGCTCCACTGCGATGTACGGCGCTCTGCGCAGACCGAACACGATCTCACGCAGGTAGCTGATCGGACGGCGCGTGCCGATCAGATTGATGTCGCCGATATAGGCGATCCGATCCGGCCAGACACCGTTGAAATTCTGGGTGCCGTCGTAATAGAAAATTCCGCAGCCCGCCTCACCCAGATAATCGTACCCCGTCCAGGTGAAGTCTCCGAGCACATGGTCGTTTCTCTCCACGATATCCCAGAGGCGCACGATGTCCGCCGGGTATGTCTCCGTGCCGAGCACCGTCTTGTTCGGATGAAGCTCCTTTTCCATCTCGTGACGACCCGTCAGATAGTTCATGCCGATGATGTCCATCGACTCGGAAGCCTCCTCGATGGTCTCGGTCATGATCGGATGGCAAGCCAGCGCATCCGCCATCTCTCCGACCATCAGCGCCATCATGCTGTTGAGCGCGCTTGCACCCTCCTCGGCTCTCTCCTCGCCCGCCTTCGCGCCGGCAGCCTGCGCCGCCTGCTTCTTCGCCTCGGCCTGCGCCAGCAGATCCTGAACGAGCGGCCCCATCTTATCGCCCAGTGCCAGCATGCCGTTGATCGCATTCGTCGTAAAGCGCGTGCAGTCCAGCTCATGGAAAAGATTGCAGATCCTGCGGTTTATCTGCGCGCCCCGCGCCGTTCCCAGATCCGGAATCTCGTTGCCCGCGGAATAGAGCACCACGCACGGGTGATTGTAGTCCTTATCGACGATACGCCGGATCTCCTCGTCCACGTGCTCAAGGAAATGGCGCGCGTAATCGTTCGGGTTCTTATGCTTCGTCCACATATCGCTCAGCTCATCCATAACGAGCATGCCGTGCCTGTCGCAGGCCTCGAGCATCGCCCGGCTCATCGGATGGTGGGCGCTCCGGATGCTGTTAAAGCCCGCCTCCTTCATCTGACGGCACCGGCGATCCTCCGCCGCCTCCAGCGTCGCCGCCCCGATCACACCGTTGTCATGGTGAATGCAGGTTCCGCGCAGCTTGACCTGCCTGCCGTTTAAGCGCAAACCGCGCGCGGCGTCGAGGGTCAGCGTGCGGATACCGAAGTTCTCCTTCGCCTGATCCAGCGTCTCCTCCCCTGCGCAGAGTCTGACCTCACACTGATACAGATCCGGGTGTTCCGTGTCCCAGAGTCTGGCCTTGGGCAGATGGATGCACTGACGCACCGTCTCCCTTGCCTGCGGGAACATCGTGACCCCCACCCGGTCCTGCGCGACGGGCGTTCCGTCAAAGAGAATCGTCGTCTCCACCGCAATCTTCTCTCTACCCCGCGTCAGGTTCGCGATCTGCACGGCGATCTCGATGACAGATTCTTCATCTGCCGCCTCCAGCGTCGTAATCTTTACCCCATCTGCCGGAATGTGGATGCGGTTGCCCACCAGAAGGTTAACATTCCGGTAAATGCCGCTGCCGGAATACCAGCGGGTGTTCCTCTCCGCCGCATTGTTCGCGATCACCTGAATCTCATTGTCCTGCCCGTACTCCAGAAAATCATCCAGCGTCACATAGAAATTGCCGTACCCGTAGAGCTGCGTCCCCGCCAGATTGCCGTTCACATAGACCATCGCCGACTCATAGACGCCCTCAAACTCGAGTAAGACGCTCTGCTCTTTCCACTCCCCGGGAGCAAAGAGCTTCTTCGTGTACGTATAGACTCCGCCCGGATAGAAGCCTGTCTGCGCCCCGTTTCCGGTCTCCGGCGTGCGCTCCTCGTGGATCATCGCGTCGTGGGGCAGCTGCACCGTCACGACCTCCTGGGTCTGTCCCATCAGCGAGCCGAGCAGAGAAGGGCCTCCCTTCGTAAACTGCCAGTCGCTGTTCCATTTGCTGCGAATCATACTATTCTCCAATCCGGAGCGCTTTCGCGCGACGGGGCGATCCTCCCATTGCCATCACGTCGAAGACTCCTCTTCCTGAACTACGTTCAGGAAGCATCCCTCACTGCGCTCAGTCAATTTCAGATTTGCGTTGAGAGTTGTGACGCTCCGGCACAACTCTCTCCTGTTTCCAACCGTCTGTCTTTGCTTTTTCCGGTACCTTTTTATGCCTTCTTCACACCATGCTCCGCATCCCAGTCCGCATTCGCCTTCTCTACCTTTAAGAAGTACATGATGACAGCGACCAGCGCCACCGAGATCAGCGGGAAGAAGAGATACATGAAGTTCAGCATGCCGAGCGCCGAAGCCGACTGCTGCGGAGCCGCATTCACATAGCCGCCCAGATCGAGCAGAATACCGCAGAGCGCCGTGCCGACGCCGCCGCCGACCTTAATACCCAGCGAGGAGCAGGAGAACATCGCGCCCTCAATGTGCTTGCCCTTCGTGCGCACCGTGTACTCCGCCGTCTCAGAGATCAGGGCGTTGATATCGCCGGTCACCGGGCTGGTGCACAGACCCGCGATTGCCGAGCAGGCCAGCATCAGCGGAATATTCAGAGAGAGACCCGCGATCACAAAGCCGACACGGAAGACGACTGCGCCCACATAGCCGTAGAAATTCAGCTTATACATTCCCTTAAACCGCTTCACCAAGAACGGAGTGAAGAACAGACCAATAATCATCGGCCCCATCTGCGCCGCCGAGAATGCACCCAGCATACCGACGTTGCCCAGCACATAGGTGCACCAGTACGTTCCGACGCTGGCGATACCGGTCTGGATATACATCAGAATATAGAAGCCCGCGATCATCAGGAAGTACTTGTTCGCAAGCAGGAGCTTTAAGGATTCCATGAAGCTCGGTTTCTCCTCCGAGAGCTCGCTCGCGCTCATGCCCTCCGAGAGTTCCGCATCCGTCAGCTCTCTGACAGAGAATACGGAAATCGTGTTCACGATCAGGGAGATCACCGCGTACAGGATCGCCACATTTCTCCAGCCGGCTGCGCCGCCACCAAGGGTTCCGACCAGTCCGACCGTCACGGATGCCACCGTGATATTCGTCGCCAGCGAGAACATGAAACGAATGGAGCCCATCTGCACACGCTCGTTCTTGTTCTTCGTGATCAGAGAAGTCAGGGACGCGTATGCGATATTGTTCGCCGTGTAGAACACCGCGTTCAGTAGGGTGTAGGCGATGAAGAAGTACGCGTACTGCGCCGTGTCGCCCCAGCCCATCGGCACGGCGAACACTGCGATCAGGCAGATCACGTTGCCGATCTGAGACCAGAACATCCACGGACGCGCCTTACCCATTTTGCTGCGCGTCTTGTCAATCATATTGCCGAAGAACACGTCGGTGATGCCGTCCGCGAACTTGGAGAACATGATCAGAATACCGACGATGGCGGAATTCAGGTCCACGGTGTCCGTCAGATAGATCATGACGAAGCTTGTCACCAGACCGTAAATACAGTTCGCCGCCAGATCGCCCGCCCCGTAGCCTACTTTGTTGTACCATTTCAAGTACTTCTTTTCCTGTTGCGACACAATTTGTAACCCCCTTGCTTGATTTGATGTTATTGTATTGTGATTTGATTTGAACACTGCTTCGTGCCGGTTCCGTGTTATCCGATCGCGATCTTCGTCGCCGTCAGATCATCCGCCGCCGCGCTGGAGCCGACATAGACGGTGTACTCCATCTGCTCCAGACGCCACACGCGGTGCGTCGGATCGTAATATTTGAGTTTTTCCAGCGGGACCTCGATCTCAACCGTCTTTTCCTCGCCCGGCTGCAGGCTCACCCTCCGGAAGCCCCGGAGCTGCTTGCGCGGCCGGTCTACCGCTGAATTCTCAAAGCCGATATAGACCTGAACGACCTCATCGCCCTCTCGCTCTCCGGTATTGCACACCTTCGCGCGCACCCGGAGCACATCCCCGTCCGGCTCCGCCTGCGGATCAGAGATTGCAAACGTCGTGTAGCTCAGGCCGAATCCGTAGGGTACGAGCGGTTCTATTCCGTTTTTCTCCAGTCTGGTGTAACCGTGGTAATATTCGTAATACTGATCCGTCGCCTCCCAGTCCACATACGGCAGATCCGATTCCTTGTAAGGAACGACGTAAGGGAGCTTGCCCGAGGGATTCACGTCTCCATAGAGGATCTCCGCGATCGCGCTTCCGCCTTCCATACCCGGGTAGTACGCCATCAGCACCGCGCCGACGCTCTCATACCACTCCGTCATCATAATCATATTTCCGCCGATCAGTACGACGGCAGACTTCTCATTGACCGGCCCGATCTCCCTGATCAGAGCGATCTCATCCTCGTGCAGTCCCAGACTCTCCTTCCGGTCGCCGCCCATCGCGCCGGTGTAATTGCTGGCCTGCTCCGCCGAGACGAACTCTCCCTCATCGTCGTGGTTATAGCCGACAACAAAGACCACCGCGTCCGCTTCCTGCGCCAGCGCTCTGGCGCTCTCCAGATCGGATCCGTCGTTCCAGATCACCTCGCAGTCCTCATTCGCTCTGCGCAATCCCTCCTCCGGTGTCACCACATAAGCGGGCCGCACCCAGCTCGAACCGTGGTCGCCGATATTGGCCTTGTTCGCCAGTTTGCCGATCAGCGCGAGTTTTCTGACATTCCCTCTGTCAAACGGCAGAACGCCCTCGTTCTTAATCAGCGTAATGCCCTTGCGCGCCGCTTCCTTCGCCAGCGCGATGTGCTCCTTACAGCCGACGACGGACATATCGTATTCCTTGTGCCCTCTGTCAAACGCCAGAATCGTACGGACAATACGCAGCGCAGCCTCGTCGATCTTCTCCTGCGGCACAAATCCGTCCTGCACCGCCCTGACGAGACGATCGCCGAACTGCTGCGTCCACATCATTTCCATATCCTGACCGCCGTTCGCCGCCTCCACCGTGTCCCGGACACCCCAGCAGAAATCGGACATCACGAAGCCGTCGAAATCCCACTCCTTCTTGAGCACCTGATTCAGCAGGTAATTGTGATGGCCGCAGTGCACACCATTGTACCGGTTGTACGAGCTCATAATGCTGGCCGCGCCCGCATCCACACAATCCTTGAAGTGCGGCAGATAGATCTCCTGCTCCGTGCGCTGATCGCAGGTCACGCTGCACTTGAACCGCGCGTTCTCCATATCATTGAACGCATAGTGCTTCACACACGCCATGACGTCCTCGTCCTGCACGCCCCGCACCAGCGCCGCGCCCATCTGTCCGATCTGGAAGGATTCCTCCCCGTACGTCTCCTGGCTTCTGCCCCAGCCGGGGTTGTACGGAAGATTGATGCACACACCGGCAAACAGGTTGCCGCCGAACGCCCTCGTCTCCTTGCCGATACAGTGTCCGATTCTCTCCTCCAGCTCCGTGTCAAACGTCGCGCCTCTCGCCATCGAGACAGGGAAGCATGTCGTCTGTCCGTTGCCGCAGACGACGCCCCGCGGGCCGTCCACGAACAGCATCGGCGGCAGGTTCTGCTCCTCGATTCCTCCCGCCGCATACGGAACGACATTGTAGTGATTCTCGTCGCTCGTCATGTCCCCCATCATGGCCATCAGCTCATCCCGGCTCATCTTCGTGATGTCGATGTTGCCGCTCATGAGCCACACCTTCTGTTCCAGAGAGAGCTGATCCACGATCTTCTTCGCCTCGTCCGTCATTGAGAGACGATACTCCTTTGTTGCTCTCATAGCCACCTCCATACCGGCGCATTCCACGCTCCGGCCGTCCCGGGAAACCCGCACGAAATCCACTCGTCCGCTTTCCCGTCTGTGTCACACGCATTTTTTGCGTGTACGTTCACGGTCTTCCTCCATCATAAAAAAGATTGACAGATCCGTCAATCTTTTTCTTCTTTTCTTTTCATTTTTATCTATTATGCACAAATTCTGATTTGAAATTTCTACATGATTTTTGAAAGATCTGAAAATATTTTATTTGACAAAACAGAGTGGTACGAGACAGCTTTTCGCGAATCTCTTTTCACTTTCTCAACTCGTTCTTATACTCCGCCGGCGTCTTTCCCATTTAGCACATCCATCAGAATACAGAAAGAGCGAGCAAAGGTGATATCTGCCATTTCGTCCACAAGAAAGGTCCGGTGTTGAATTTGTTCGATTGACAAATCGTAAAAATGAAGATAACATGACCTTAACAAATTTAATATAAACTAATTAAACCATTAAGGTTTAGAGGTAAAGATATGCTTTATGATGAGATTTTAGAAAACTATAAAGAAGCTGAACCGATCTTTTTTTCTGATTTAAAGAGAGATGGTATATCAAAATCAGCGCTTAATCAGCAATTAAAAACAATGTGCAAAAACGGTTTCCTGGCTAAGTATGATACAGGCATTTATTATCGTCCGAAGAAGTCATTACTCAAGTCTTCCATTGGACCAAATGCGGATATGGTAGCAAGATATCGCTTTATTTCCAAAGGCAAGAATGTAGATGGTTTCCATGCCGGGAATTCCTTTGCAAATCAACTTGGAATATCTGCGCAGGTTCCTCGTGTTGTGGAGATTGTCAGCAATAATACCAATTCCCCTGCTCGTGAAATTATGATTGGCAATCGTCTGTTTTATGTAAGAAAACCTGTTGTTCCCGTGACAGCAGAGAATGTATATGTTCTGCAAATGCTGGAACTATTGAAAAATCTTGATGCCTATCTGGATGGAAGCTATCAGGAAGCAAAAGAAAAATTTGCAGAGTATATTGAATTGCATGGTATAACACGCAAAGATATTGATCTGTATATTCGGGATTATCCGGGAATCATATTTAAATACTATTATGAATTGGAGCTGGACCATGTACTTGCATAAAGAAAATAGAGAATTGTTCAGAGATGCAATCCTGCTTACTTCCGAAAGACTGAATGTCAACGAAGATATTGTCGAAAAGGATTATTATGTAACACTTATATTGCAGAAACTGGCAGTAATTGATTATCCTGTCGTATTCAAAGGAGGGACTTCGTTATCGAAGGCCTATAGATTGATTGACAGATTTTCGGAAGATATTGATATCACATTTACAGAGCATCTGGGCGAAGCCCGAAGAAAGAAACTGAAATATAATATTTTAAAACCAATTGCTGACGAACTTGGTTTGGAAATCAGGAATTTCAATTCAATCCAAAGTGATAGAGATTTAAATCATTATGATTTTTACTATGAATCAGTGATAGGCGACCGGTTTGTTGCTCCTATTCCTGCATATGTGAAATTAGAAACTGCGCTTAAATCATATGCCTTTCCGACAGAAGAACGAAACATAGGAAACTATCTGTTAGATGCCCTCGGAACAGAAGAGCCAGAGCTGATCCGGACATATGGACTGACAGAATTCTCAATGCGTGTTCAGGCATTGGAAAGAACATTGATTGATAAAATATTTGCTGTCTGCGATTATTATCTTCAAGATAAACCTCGTAGAAACGCAAGACATTTATATGATATTTACAAACTTGCCTCCCGGGTGGAGATTAATGATTCGTTTATAAAACTTGTAGAAGAAGTAAGAGCCCATCGGGTTACATTGGGAATAGAAATCGCACCGGCAGCTCCCAGCAATATAAATATATTAGAGCTGGCAAATAAAATCTGTACGGAAGATTTCTATAAAGATGACTATAGAGATACAACTCAAAAGTTAATTTCCGAAAATATTGAATATGTGATGTTGCGGGATTTTTACATGGAGCTTGTAAATAGAATTTACAGTTAGCTCTCTGATATTATCAATATTCCTTTACACTTTTTCTACACGAAACCTTTAAGCTACCTCCGCCAGTGACTCATAATATTGCTTCCTCTTGAGCATTGGTGGCAGACCTCCATTGGCCGAACATATCCTCCGGGTATTCCAGCCGCTCATGAAGTATCTCCATATGAGCGTCTTTAATTTCTCCTTCGTCTTTTCTTTTGTAACCGCCAATAAAAGAAGCTGTACAGGGCCACTTTTCGCGGCTCCGGTTCGAGTCCGTCAGCTATGTCATCAGACATAGCTGACGGACTTATCCACAATCATATTCTTGTATCCTCTCTCTTTTCCTGTCCGCGGTGTTTTTTATTTTTTCCCTATTTTTCGGCGTTTATGGGGAATGCTATCCGTTTTTCTCTTCTGTTATCCCCCGAGAGAGGAGATTTATCCACCATTTTTCCACTAATTATGTGGATAACCTATCCACAGTCACCAAAAGGTGCTCTCTTGCGCCTTTCCGGAGAGTTCTATACTATGAATAAAAATACCAGCGCCAAAAGAATAAATTCTGATGCAGATTCGCCCGCCGCAGAATAGATACTCTTTTGACTCTGGTGTCACACTGATTTTCAATACCCGATTACCGGGTACAGAATTTTGGAAAGAACAGAAAGGATTTCTCCATGATCATACAGACCGGCATGCGGACGGACATTCCCGCATTCTATTCCAAATGGTTTCTGAACCGGCTGCGGGAGGGCTATGTGCTTGTGCGCAATCCCTACAATCCCGTCTCCGTGACGCGCTACCGCCTCTCTCCCGATGTCGTGGATCTGATCGGCTTCTGCAGCAAAAATCCCGCTCCCATGCTGACAAACGAGGCGGTCGCCGCGCTGCACCCCTACGGACAGTACTGGTTCGTGACGATTACGCCCTACGGTCCCGATATCGAACCGAACGTTCCGCCTAAGGAAGAGGTAATCCACTATTTTCGCACCCTCTCCGGTATTGTGGGCGCGGACGCCATCGGCTGGCGCTATGATCCGATTCTCCTGAATGAGGAGTACCCTCTTCAGCGCCATCTGGAGGACTTCGCCATGATGGCCGAGGCTCTCTCCGGCTTCACGCACACCTGTGTCATCAGCTTTATCGACCTGTATCAGAAGGTGCGGCGCAATTTCCCGCAGGCACAGGCCGTCTCCACCGTCGACCGCCTGACCATCGGACGCGCCTTTGCCGGAATCGGCCGTCGCTGCGGCATGACCGTCAAGGCCTGTGCCGAGGGCAATGATCTCGCGCCGCTCGGAATCGACTGCCGGGGCTGCATGACGATGGAGACTTACGAGAGCGCCCTGCACTGTTCTCTGTCCGCTCCCAGCCGCCCTTCCTCCCGCGCGCAGTGCGCCTGCTTCTTAAACAGCGACATCGGGCAGTACGATACCTGCCCGCACCTGTGCCGCTACTGCTACGCCAATACGGACGAGGCGGCTGTGCGCCGCAATCTACAGCGCCACGATCCCGATTCCCCGTTTCTGACCGGACACCCAAGGCCGGAGGATCAGCTGCACGAGGCCCGGCAGGAGAGCTGGCGCGACGGCCAGCTGCGGCTGCCGCTGTAACCGCACCGACCGTGTCACCACTGCTGTTCCATAGTTATAATCCGGATCGCTTGACGCTGTTGGGGCGCAGCCGCTCCGGACTATCCGCTTCCATCCTCTCACTGATACAGCTCCTCCAGCGTAAACAGCCGTACCGTCTCTCCCGCTTTTTCCTCCAGCTCCCGCGTAAAGCCTCCCTTTGAAAAGAAGTAATAATAATACCGGGAAAATCCCCCCATCGCCTCCGCATACTCCCGCATCAGTTCCAGTTCCGTTTCCGCAAGCGGCTCTTTTCGGAACTTACAGGATCCCACGATCGCGCAGTCCCCCTCCATGGACGTCATCACCACGTCAATCTGTGCCTGTCTGCGCGTTCTGGGATTACCGCCCCACCACTGCCCGACCTTCTCCGGCAAAAACGGCAGTTCTCTGTCATAATACAGCAGATAATCCCGGCACATCCTCTCAAACGTCAGCCCCATGTAATGGGATAGCCGACAGCCGACAGCCGCCTCATAGCTTTCCTCCATCCTTCCGGCGACAATATTGGAAAGGCTTCGCGGCACAAACGTATACCAGAATCGGAAAAACGGATCGGCAATCTCATAAACCGGCCTTCTGCTGGACGGTTCGGTAACCGGCACTTCCCGCCGCATCAGTCCCAGCGTGATCAGATTGCCAATATATTTGGAACACAGTCCCGTCTCCATCCCGACAGCCGACGCAATCTCCGACAGCTTGCTCCTTCCGCCCGCCACCGCCGTTATGATCGCATTGTACATCGCCGGTTCCCGCAGTTCCTGCTTCAGCAAATTAGAAGGTTCTTCAAACAGCATCGCATTGGCGTCAAAAACATTCTCCAGAAGATTCTCCCTGACAGACTGTTCCGGCGAAAACTGCTCCAAATACAACGGCACGCCGCCGGTTATCCCGTACATCACCGCTCTGTCGGCTGCGGAGTAATTCGGAAACCACTTTCCCGTATCACGGTAGTCAAAGGGCAGGATCTTAAACTGCGCCGTGCGTCTTCCATACAGCGGACTCTGATACCCCAATACCTGATGCTCCATAAAGCTCATCGAGGAGCCGCACAGAATCAGAAACAGCTGTCCCTCCTTACACGCATGATCGAGCACATGCTGCAGAACCGAAGAAACGCTCTTATCCGCAGCCGCCAGATAGGGATACTCGTCAATGACAAAAATAATCCTCTCCTGTCTGGCGAGCCCTGCAATGTGTGCAAAAGCATCTTCAAAGCTGCGAAACACCGGAGAACTCACTCCGTCTCTCCCTTCCGTCTGGCTGATCGCTTCCGAGAGCGCTTCCAGATTCTGCGTCGCACTACTCTCCTGCGCCGCAAAAAAAATCGTCTTTTTATCCCGGCAGAAATGATTAATCAGCGTCGTCTTTCCAACACGGCGCCGGCCGTAAATAATCGCCACCTCCGGCCTTCCGCTGGCATACATCTTATGCAGTTTCTGTAATTCCTTTTCTCTGCCGATGAACATCGTCCCTCTTCCCTCCTGCCACAGTCTGTCTGCAGACTCTGCGGTCGCTCCGCATATGCGGTTTCCGTTCTATCATCATTGAATCGGATAGGATCCGCTTCTCTGCTCTCCATCGTGATCCCGCTCTGCTATTTTCATATCTTCCTATATTTCTATCTCCCGCATTTAGTATATCATAATATAGTGTATCGTAATATACTATTTTTCTGTTTTAAGAAAACGCGGGCGTTTTCCGTCCCGCGCTTTTTCACTCTCTGCGGCTGCATCACTGCAGCATAAAAGGTATTTTGTTAAAGTTTGTGATAACTCTCAGTTCTCCATGCTATTATCATTCAGTAGAAAATCATAAACGCTCATAATGAGCACGCCCGATTCATTGTAATATGGCGCAGGTGTATCTTTGGTAATTATGATTCGTTTGAAGAAGTCTCCGGTCAGCATCAGGGATCGCTGCTCCTGCTCCATTTTCGTCTGATCCGGAATCGCATAAGCGGACTGGATATAACAGCGCTTAGAGCCCTTATTGCAGACAAAATCTATTTCTAATTGTTTGCGGATGCTGTTGCCCTTCTCATTGGTACCGTACTGCACGATAACACCCACATCCACATTGAAACCTCTTATTTTCAACTCATTAAAGATGATATTTTCCATACTGTGCGTTTCTTCTATCTGACGGAAATTCAATCGTGCGTTGCGCAGTCCCATATCCGTAAAATAATATTTTACAGGGGTATCAATGTATTTCTTTCCCTTCACATCGTAGCGAATTGCACTTTCAATCAGAAAGGAATCACAGAGATAGTCAATGTATCTCTTGATCGTTGCATTGCTGATTTTCTTTTTCTTGACCGTCCGAAATGTTGCTGACAACTTTTCCGGATTGGTCAGAGACCCAACGGCCGAGGACAGAATATTCAGGAGCTCTTCCAGCTCCGCCTTATTACGGATGTTGTGTCTTCCGACAATATCGGAAATATAAGTCTCTTCAAAAAGTGATTTCAGAAAGGCGATTTTCTGATCCGGAGTGGTAAATCCAAGCACTAGAGGAATGCCGCCATAAAGCATATACTCATTCCAGCCGTCCTGCTTCGTCCCTTGATAAACTGACATGAATTCTGCAAAGCTCAGCGGGTACATATGCACCTCATCGCCGCGTCCGCGGAACTCCGTAATTACATCCCTGGAGAGAAAACGGGCATTGCTTCCGGTTACATATACGTCCACATTTTTCATGCGGATCAGGCTATTGAGAACGGATTCAAATTCGCCCAGCAGCTGCACCTCGTCAAGCAATACATAGTACATGTTATCGCCCTGAATCCGCTCCTTCAAATGCGGATACAGGACATTCGGGTCACACAGCTGTTTGTTTTCAAAGGCATCAAAGGCAATTTCTATGATATGCTCTTCATCTATACCTTCTGACAACAGATACCTCTTAAATAGAGTAAAGAGAAGATAGGACTTGCCGCATCTACGCATACCGGTTATGACCTTAATGAGGCTATTATGCTTCTTGCTGATGAGTATATTCAGGTAGTGATCTCTTTTGATTTCCATGTATAGCATCTCCTGTTGAAGATTTTTGCGGTTTACCGCTGAAATCTTTAATAGAATTATACGCTGTTTGACGACGTTTTACAACTTATATACGAAAGATTTTTGCGGTTTACCGCAAAAATCTTTCGCAGCGCATACAGGAAAAGAGAATAGAAATCTCCTTCGGGTGCTTGTCGTTGGTGTAGCGGATAGTCAGTGACTTTCCGCACTCGCTGCATTTGATACCCCCCGCAAACAGGCTGATTTCCCCGTTCTGGCGAGGACGCTGCCGGGAGTTCATCTTGCACTGCACGATGTCTAAGATCTTGCGGTCAACAAGCGGCTCATGCTGGTTCTCCACCACAATCCAGTCCTCCGGCTTTTTCTCCCCGATGGTGCCAATTTTGAAGTGGTATTCCTTCTTCTGGGAAGCGATAGCTCCGGTGTAGACGGAATTTGTCAGGATATCCTTAGATAAATTTCTTCTACAATCCTGCACTCCCACACATACTTCCTGTGGTACAATGCATTCGTAACGCATCGGCATACAGGAGCGCCTGTCCCGCGCTCCGGAATGGAGATTCCCATGAAACTTCCCATCACTGATCGCCTCGGCGACCGCAAACAGATTTCCGAATCCATCGAGCTCGCCATTTTCCTGACGCTCTCCGGCGGATTTATGGACGCCTATTCCTATCTCTGCCGCGGCGGTGTCTTCGCCAACGCCCAGACCGGCAACATCCTGCTGCTCGCCGTCAATCTCTCTCAGACCAACTGGACACAGGCAGTGCGCTATCTCTTCCCTATCCTCTCCTTCGCCCTCGGCATCGCCTGTTCCGATCTGATCCGCCACCATTTCCGGCGCAGACCGCAGATCCACTGGCGGCAGATCACCGTCCTGCTCGAGGCTCTGATCTTCCTCCTCGTCAGCTTCCTGCCCCAGTCGCAGAATCTTCTCGCAAACAGTATGACCTCTTTTGCCTGCGGGGCACAGGTCGAGAGCTTCCGCAAGATTAACGGTTTCGGCGCAGCCACGACGATGTGCATCGGCAACCTGCGCACCGCCACGCAGTCCCTCTGCGAATATCACTACACGAAGAAGAGATCGGATCTCGTGCGCAGCCTCCTCTTCTACGGCGTCATCGTCGTGTTCGCCTGCGGAGCCGTGATCGGCAATCTCTCCGTGCAGCGCTTCGCCGAGCGCGCCATTCTCGTCAGCTGCGGCTTTATGCTTTGCGCCTTCCTGATGATGTTTATCGACAGGGAAGGGTGAAATCCGCTCTAACGGATAAAATGAGTCGGCGTAAACGCCTCCTTCTCCGGCAGGGAAAAGGTCTTCTTGCCCAGATCGATACTCTTGATCAGGAACGCCATATTCCTTGCCAGCGTCCGCATCGTCTGCAACCCTTCTGCATCCTGACTCGCTTCTCCCGGCTCTCTTCCGTGCACGCTGTTCCAGTACTGGCTGGAAGCGACCGGCATTCCGGAAATCGTGAAATACTTGTTCAGCTCGTCAAATGTCGCCGACAGACCGCCCCTTCTGGCCACCACAACGCTCGCCCCGACTTTCATCGTCTTATCAAAGGGCGTGCTGTAGAATAATCGATCCAGAAAAGCGATCAGCGTGGCATTTGCCGACGCGTAGTAAACCGGACTGGCGATCACCAGGCCGTCGCACGCCTCGAATTTGGGCGCCGCCTCGTTGACCATATCGTCAAAGACACATTTCCCCCTCTTTCGACAGGCATAACAGGCCACACATCCCCGGATATCTTTATTCCCGACGTGCAGAATTTCCGTCTCTATCTGTTCCTGTGCAAAAATACTCTCCATCTCCCGCAGTGCAATCGCCGTATTTCCCTGTGCATGCGGGCTGCCGTTAATCATCAATACCTTCATGGTTCTCTCCCTTCCGGAGCGATTCTCGCGACAGGCAACGCAAAGATCCAATTTGCGTCTGCCATAATCAAGATTTGTGACGCTCCGGCACAAATCTCGAGATTGCAAAATAAGCTATCGAGCTTATTTTGCAATCTTCGCTCCTTTCTGAAATAGTCTGCGCGGCAGGAGCATCGCTCTGACACACGCGCATTTTTTCTATCATCGGCTACGATTTCATTATACAGGATGGATACGACGCAAGGTCAAGCTCAGGTTCCATACACTGGCATTTCTTCTCAGCTGAGGGCGCACCCGATTTTGTGCAAGACTCCTCAAAACTCACCCATAAAATGTGAGAATCTACGGAAACGCTGAACAATTAAGCGTTTCCCTAAATTAATATGCCCCATAAATATCCCGGAGAAATCCCAGCACCTCTTCTTGCGTATAGGGAACTTCAAACTGTGCTGTCCGTATGTCCTGATTTTGCATTTCATCAAGAAACCTGATAATGTTCTCGCGTACATCGCCTGTGGCAATAATCCTGCGATTCACATCCATGATTCTAAACAGACGAAAAACATCATTTTTATGCTTCTTTAAATCCCTTTCGTTTACGTGCTCGCCATTTGCCTTTTTCCTTGTAAGATCCAGCCATGCAAACATTTTAAATGAAACCAAGTGCTCGACGTCCAGAACAGGAATTCCATCAATGACCCGTCGGCCGTCCTGCATAAAAGCATAATATTCATCATTTAGAAGGATCGCTGACAAACTGGAAACATCATCGCTTATATGAATCGGAATGATTCCTTCCGGTACGCTAAGCTGATAGCCTGGATTTCTCGAAAACAGTTCAATCTGCACCGGATACCCCGGAAGCGGCTCGGTAAAACGATAAAAATGTGTATCCGGGTTATTTTTCCATCCGCAGAGATAGTTGCCTTCACGGATGTATTCCCAAAATACTGTAGCAAATGCTTCCTTTTGATCCTCCAGAATCAGAATCATGTCAATATCCTTAGTTGCCCGAAAGTCCAGATCTTCCTCCGACATGAGGATATCACACGCAGCACCGCCAATCACTGTATAGCAATCTGCGAATTCCGAAAATTTTTCGCGAAAAGATTCTATTCCTGCTACCATTGCATTTTCTCCAGTCGTTCTTCCATACACATTTCAACACGTTCATCATCAATATCTGCCAACGAGCAAATTAAAGAGATCGGATCCACCATGTTCTTATCTCTGGAAAACCGTTTCGGATCATATTTCCACAATTCCAGGTTAATCACCGGCTCCTGATCCCAGCGCTCATCGGTAGGATGAAGCATTTTCACTGCAGGATTTCCTTTGTAAATAGCCTTCGTCACTATCCGCGGCGGATTCAGCATTGTAGACTGGCTGAGTGCTGTCTCTCCTGCCAATAAACATCCGGCCGGGAGTTCTTGCTCACGAATCATCATTTTTCTCTTTACAGGATTAATCAAATACGGTTTGGCCATCTCATAATACTCTCGTCCGGATGCTGTACGATTCATATAAAGCGCGGTTCCTGCTCTTTCCTCCGTGATTAGTTTCATCGCCCGTAGTTGATCGGAAGCACGTGTGATCGACGTCTTTGTCAGGCCCAGTGCTTCTGCCGCCACAGTTTTAGAAACAGGATTCCCGGATTCCCGATAGAGCATATAGAGGAACAGCTGCTGCGTGGCCGGCATCATTGCTTCTGTTTGAACTTTCTTTGTTTTTATAAAAGAGTCTCGCAGCATAATTCCCAAAAATGGCAGATAAATCTGCAAAGGCAATGCCACAAATGGAATTTGTGCCTTCAGAAGTGCTGTGTATTGCTGCTGTGTAATGGCATCAAACGCAAACGCAACATGACAGGAAAAACTCTCCTCATATTTCTCGAGATGCTTTTTAAGTGCTGCTACGCTAAAACGATCCGACGCAGAAATATACACCAGGACAAACCGTATCTTTTCGTAGCTCAAAAGTTCCATGTCTCTTGCAGAAAGATACATCGGCATAGATGGTTTATTCGTTATAGCCTGGACCTCAAAATCAAGCCCCAGATACTCTTTCAGCATTTGCTTCATTCCATCTCCTTTGTAACATTATTTTCTTTATTATAACATTAATAACATTATTAGTCGATCGGTTATGTTACAAAAAGAGAACGTTTCCGTAGTCCTTATCCGACCGCCGGAAACGCTCTCTTTCTTATTGTTCTACTTTACGCCATTCCTATTTTCCCATATCACAGCTTATCTGTAACAGCAAACCGGCAGCCGCTCCATCACCGTCACCGATTCGCCGCTGCGGCTGTTTTGCAGCTGCCCCTGTCCTCCGTGGCCGATGAACATGGCGAACCGCTTACGATCTACCACACCTCCAGCCTCTCCTCCGGCGCAAGGTACATCCCGTCGCCGGGCTGGATATCGTACGTGTCGTAGAATTCCTGGAACTGCTGCAGTCCCACGTTAATGCGCAGATAGCCCAGCGGATGCACGTCCGTCTGTACCATCCTGATCTCCGCCTCCTCTGTGTTGACGCATTTCCACATATTGGCGTATGAACGGAAGAACTCATCGTAATTAAAATCCGGATCCTGCGCCGCGATCGCCAGCATACACTTGAGGCCGCCCAGATCTGCCGTGGCTTCGTCCTGCACCTGTGCGCCGTTGTAATAGCCCGCTCCCTCCATCGGTATGATAGAGCTGTAGTAATCCTCCACCTTTTTCACTCTCTCGGAGAAGGCCGCATAATCCTCCTCCGTCCACCAGTTGTTCAGTACGCCGTCCTTGTCGAACTGCGATCCGGTGGTATCAAAGGCGTGCGTGATCTCATGGCCGATGGCTGCGCCGATCGCGCCCAGCTTCTGCTCCCGGCTCATCGACGGATTGTAGAAATCACCACCCAGAATGCCCAACGGTATCTGAATCGAATTGTCCTGCGGATAATAACCCGCATTGACCGACGTGACATCCGTAAATATGTTATCCTCCGGTTCCACCATGGTATTGACTTTGGCCGCATCCTGCGCAGCCGCAAACTTCGCCATCGCAGTGCGCGCCTCCTGAATCGTTCCGCCCTGCTGTGCACCCCGGATCGTCAGATCAGAATAATCGTCCATCTCATCGGAATATCCCACATAGACGCTCATATTATCGAGCTTCCCGATCGCCACATTCCTCGTCTCCTCCGAGAGCCACGTCTCCTCCATGAGCATCTGGCGGTAATAGGCCAAAACCTCATCGATCAGCTCCTCCACTTCCCGCTTCGTCTCCTCGGAGCCGTATTTCTGCACATACAGATTCTGCATCGGCCCTGTCATCATCATGCTGGTGAGCTGATAAGCAATTTCCGTCTCTCCCATGCTTTCCGCCGGTGTTTCGGTAATTTCCAGCACCTTTCGGAACGCATCGTGATCCAGATAGAGCAGCGCGCCGCTCAGATCCCTCACAATCAGATAATCCCGGATTTCCTCCAGATTCTCCTGGGTATAGAGCGTCTGCATCGCGGCAACCCACTCCGGCTCGGTCACAAGATAACTCGCAGAATCTCCCAGACCGACGGCGTCCAACATTTCCAGCAGCGGGAAGTCCCCCGCCAGCGCCGCCAGCCCCTCTCTGTCATACCCATTGTTGATGCTGCTGTAATAATCCTCCGCATAGGAATCCGCCGTCGGACGGATAAACTGCGCCAGCTTGGTTTCAAAGGAGAAGAAGTGATCGGTCATCTCCTGCGCCTGCTCCTCACTGTAACCGACGCGCCCCAGTATATACAGCGCTCTCTGCTCCTGCCGCCGGTAGGTGATCTCTCCGAGACGCGTCCTCTCCGTATACTCCGCAGAATCTCCCAGACTCAGCGTCATCGGCAACACTCCCACCGTATAGTATTTCGGGAAATCAAACGCCACCATGGAACCTGTCTGTCCCTTCAGCCAGTTCTCGCCCGATGTTTTCTCTCCGATCAGGTACGCCGTCATCTCGTCGATCGTCTGCACCCGCTGCAGCTTTCCCAGATCTTCCATGAGCGGCGTTACGCCCAGCGCATCCCTCGTCTCCCAGTCCATGAACAGGCTGTAGACATTCTGCACCAGTTCCGCGTCATGTCCCGTCAGAGACGTGTCCGTCATAAAGCTCCGTTTCTGCTCGTCCAGCTCCTCCGCCCTCTCGGTAAAGCTGCTGGCCTGCTGGCTGCTCCCCGAAATCTGCGCCGATGCGCGCCACTCTTTCACTGCCGCCGCCGCAAAATCATCCTGAAGAGAGACCTGGGTCTCCTCCGTCACCGTCCCGATAATATCAGAATTAAGCCAGTCCGCTCTGCTCTTCGCCTGTACCGGCAACGTATTGCCGACCGCCAGAACAGCAGTCAGCAATACCGGGAAAACTGTTTTCAGCACTCTCTGTCCGTACTTTTTCGATCCTCTCATGTTCCTCCATTCCGGAGCGTCACAAATCTCCGCGCAGGCCGTTTCCGCAGGCCTGTTACCACACCTCCAGCCGCTCCCCGGGTGCAAGATACATCCCGTCCCCCTGCTGGATATCGTACGTATCATAAAATTCCTGAAACTGCTGCACCCCTACGTTGATGCGCAGATAGTCCAACGGATGCGTATCCGCGTGCATCAATATGATCTCCCTCGCCTCCGAAGACGCCGATTTCCACATATTCGCGTAGGAGCGGAAGAACTCGTCATAGTTAAAGTCCGGCTCCTGCGCCGCAATGGCCAGCATGCACTTGAGCCCGCCCAGATCCGCCGTGGCCTCCGCCTGCACCTGTTCGCCGTTGTAATACCCCTGCCCCTCTATGGGAATGATGGAGCTGTAGTACTCCGCCACCTTGGCTACCCTCGCGGAGAACGCCGCATAATCCTCCTCGCTCCACCAGCTGGCCAGCGCGCCGTCCTTGTCGAACTGCGCGCCGAGGGAATCAAAGGCATGCGTGATTTCATGACCGATCACCGCGCCGATCGCCCCCAGCTTCTGCTCCCGGCTCATGGACTCATTGTAAAAAGCTCCGCCCAGAATCCCGATTGGAAGGAAAATCGTATTGGCCTGCGGATCATAGTACGCATTGACCACCGTGACCTCCCCCGGAAAGAGAGCCTCTTCCTCCTTCTGATTGATATTCTCCCTCTCTTTCGCCAATGTGCCGCGGTTAATTGCCAAAACCGCCTCCGCCAGCGTGCCGCCCTGGGCCGCGCTTCGGATCGTCAGATCGGAATAATCCGTCAGTTCATCCGCATATCCCACAAATACGCCGAGATGATCGAGCTTCTCGATCGCCAGCGCTCTCGTCTCCTCCGAGAGCCAGGTTTCCTGCGACAGCATCTGCCGGTAATAGGATATGACCTCTCCGATGATTTCCGTAACCTCCCGCCTCATCTGTTCCGACCCATACTTCTGCACATACAGGTTCTGCATTGGCCCCGCCAGCGTCTTTTTGACCGTCTGATACGCATTGAGTCCGTCATCCCGGGAGATGGCCTCTCCTGCGAGCTGACGGACTTCCAGCTCCTTCTCATACGCGCCGCGGTCCAGATACGGCATCCATGAAATCAGGTAATTCACCAGCAGATAATCCCTGATTCCCTCCAGATTCTCCTGCGTATAGAGAGACTGCATTCCGGCAAGCCACTCCGGTTCCATCAGGAGGTAGCTGTCCGACTCTCCCATGCCGATGGCGTCAAGAATCTCTGTCAGAGGAAAAGCCCCGGAAATCTCCTCCAGCCCCTCTCTGTCGCATCCGTTGTTGATGATCCGATAATAATCGTCCCCGTACTCCGCCGATTTCGGCAGCATATACTGCGCCGCCTTTGTCTCGAACGCAAAGGCTTCCTCCAGAATAGCCCGGGCCTGCTCTTCGCTGCAGCCGATCCGCTCCAGCATATACTGCCCCTTCTGCTGCCACTGCTCCTTTTTGATCTGTCCGGCCTGCGTCGTCTGCGTATACTCCGCAGTGTCCTCCATGCTCAGGTCCGTCGCTTCGATATGCACCGTATAGTAATCCGGAAAATCAATCGCCCTGCTGACGGACAGCCCGAAGAGCCCGCTGCCCTTCATTCCTTTCTGCTCCCAGAAATCGGACGTCAGCGACGCCTTATCCGGATACGAGCTCTTCAGATACTCCGTCATCTCTTCGATGGTCCGGATCTGCAGGAGACGCCCCGCCTCTTCCATGACCGGCGATACACCGAGCGCGTCTCTCGTCTCCCAGTCCGTCAGGAGACTGTAGAAATTCTGCACCAGCTCTGCGTCGTGTCCTGTCAGGGAAGAATCCGTCAGAAAGCTCCGTTTCTGGGCGTCCACCTCGATTTCCCGCTCTGTAAAGCTGCTGTTTGACCGGTATCCTTCCGGGATCTGCGCCGACGCGCGCCACTCCTTCGTCGTTGCCGCTGCAAAATCATCTCTGAGCGAAACCTCCGTCTCTTTTGTCACCGTCCCGATCGTATCAGAGGCAAGCCAGTCCTCTTTTCCCTTCGCCTGCACCGGCAATACGCCGCTCACCGCAATTATCGCAGACAGCAGCACCGGAAGGAGAGACCTGCCGATCTGTTTCCACCCTGCGTTCCTTCTTCCCAATATACTCCCCCTTTTCCATGAAAGATTCGTTCCGGCTCTCCCCTGCGACAGGATTGCCCGGATTCCAGATTGATGTCTGCCCTCATCGAATCCCCGTCAAGAAGAGCGAACATTCAGACTGTAATGACTACATTATACGGAAAAAAGAACAACAAAACCACAACAAATCTCTGGTCAATCAGTTCGATCTCTACTTTAATTACGATATTTTTCTTCTTTTTTCTGATTATTATGAAGGTTTGTTTAAGTTTACCTTACGTTTAAGATCAGTTTATGACGCGGTGGAAAAAAGGACTTATAATAGAAAGAAGGGCCAAAAGCCCTTCTGATACAAACACCTCAAACTAGGGAGGATGATTTCTTGAACAACTCTTCTGTCATGCCCGCGCCGCTGCGGGATCTGCACGATGCCAGGATTCTGCTGGTGGACGACGATCCTGCCCTGCTGACAATGCTCCGAACCTTTCTGGAACAGGACGGTTTTACGGATCTGCTCACCGCCCAGAGCGCGGCGGACGCTCTTATGATCGCCCGCACCACCCCGCCGCACATTCTGATTCTTGACGTCATACTGCCTGATATCGACGGTTTCTCTCTCCTGCAGCAGCTGCGTACCTTTTCTGATGTCCCTGCGCTCTTTCTCTCCGCCTGGGACGAGGACTCTGCACGCCTGAAAGGCCTCGGAATTGGGGCAGACGACTACATCACCAAGCCTTTCCTGCCGCAGGAACTCCTGCTGCGCCTGCACGCCGTCCTGCGCCGCGTCTATCATCTGCAGGACAATGTGAGAGAGCAGCGTATTCAGCTCGGTTCCGTCTGGATCGATATGGAGACCGGGCTCGTGCACGGCAACGGAGATGACAAGCGGCTGACTGCCAAAGAATATACGCTTCTCAAAACGCTGAACGAGAACCGCAACCGCATTGTCACCGTCGACGCGCTCTGCAAGGCTGCCTGGGAGGGTGCGAATTTCGGCTACGAAAACACCCTGATGGTTCATATGCGCCATCTGCGTGAAAAGATTGAACCCGATCCCTCCCATCCCCGCTATCTCGTCACAATGCGCGGACTGGGGTATCGCCTGCTGCGGGAGCCGGAGATGTAATGCTGCCCGCAGCTCCCATTTTTATTTCTGCTCTATCTGCTCAGCTCCTCAATTCCCTGTCCGCTGTTGTCCTCTTCTTTCATCCAGATATAGCTGCCGGAAACCGCTCTGTCCTCGCAGACGGCAACCTCCCTGATTCCCGACTTCGTGCTTCCGCTTCCCAGCACCTGCCACACGCCCCGCTGCGCCGTTCCCGTCCACTCCTGTGTGTTCCCGTTCTTATCCAGCGTCGTCAGATACTCCTTTCCGTCATAATATCCGTCCCGGTATGTTCCGATGACATTCGTCGTCACCCGGCGCGTCATGTATTCCTGATCGTAATCCATGTGCTCCTGTCCCTCTCCGTTCGGATAACCGTCCGCCCACTCTCCGGTATAACTGTGATAGAGAAGCCCCTCGTTCTCCCTGGAATATGAGCCGTCTTCATCAAAGATTCGGATCCATGTGCCTTCGCCGTCCCGGCGGCCCGCTCTCCACGTTCCGTAGTAATACTGATCTCCCGCATAGACCGCGATTCCCTTTCCGTCCGGCAGCGTATCCACGCCCTTTTCTCCGTAGTAATAGAAGCCCTTCGCCTCCTGCAGCAACTGTGACATGTAACGGAACCGTTCGGAACGGATCAGTTCCTCCACGGCCGCCATATCCCCCTGCTCCCAGTAGGCCGCCAGCTCCTGCAGCTGTGCCACCGCATCCGCCACCGTCTGCGGATAACCTTCTCTGTACACCACCTCATCCGATCCCTCCGGCACTTCCTCCATCCGGAATGCGATAGAGTTGCCCGAGACATCCTCCGGGACTGCCACGGTGCCTGCTGCAGAGGAATACTCTGTACCCGCTCCGCTCTGCGTCGCAGATGAGGCGGTCGCTTCCTCCGCACTGTCTTGTGCAGCAGTCATATTCGTTTCCATGCCGTTTTGTGACAGGGCTTTCGCGGTGCTCTCTGTATCCGCGCCGCCCTGTGACGATGCTGACGAGGATCCCTCTGTATCCGTGCTGCCCTGTGACGGTACTGACGCGGCGCTCCCTGTTCCCGTACCCTCCTGTGCGGCGGCGGCAGGTACTGCTGCCGCATCCTCTACTCCGTCACCGTCCTGCGAAGCGGATCCGGCGGCAGCTTCTGCGGCGGCTTCGGCAGATAACCCCGTCTCCGTGTCCTCCTTCACGCCTCCATCAGCCGGGTATCCGCACGCCGCCAGTGCAAGCGCCAGAATCACCGCCAGAATCAGCACTGCCTTCTTCTTTCTTTTCTGACTGCCCGCTGTATATTTCATATCTATCCTCCTGCTCTTCTCCCGTCTGTTCAACTGTCTCTTCCTGTCCGGTCTGCCT
>JAUNGV010000004.1:0-16773 GCA_030524225.1 Eubacteriales bacterium | reverse complement strand
GTCCGCACGAATACCTGTCTTTCGCGCCCGCCTTTTGAGACGTCTGTTCCCGCACACAGCACTCCACTTCCCCGATAGTCTTACTCTACCACAGAATAAAACCACATATGCCTGTGCGGATACGAATTAAAAAAACAATAATAAAAGACTAACATCCCGGCACCGCGCACAGACTTGACGCACCTCTGCCCCGAGGCTACAATACTGGGACATAAAACAAAGAAACAGGTCTGAGATCCTGTGTTCAGGGAGGTAACAATGCTCTTTTTTGACAATGACTACGCGGAGGGCGCGCATGAGAAGATCCTGCAGCGTCTGATCGAGACAAACAGAGAACAGACGCCCGGTTACGGTCTTGATCCGTACAGCGAATCGGCGAGAGAGAAGATCCGCGCCGCCTGTAACGCTCCGCAGGCCGACATTTTCTTTCTGGTCGGCGGCACGCAGACGAACGCGACTGTAATTGACTCGATGCTTCGGGGCTACGAGGGCGTGATCGCCGCGCAGACCGGTCATGTCAGCGCGCACGAGGCGGGGGCGATCGAGAGTTCCGGACACAAGGTGCTGGTTCTGCCCTCCGCAGACGGCAAGATCAGCGCCGCCGCGCTCTCCTCCTATCTGGACACCTTTGAGAGAGACGCCAACCACGATCATATGGTGTGGCCCGGCCTCGTCTATCTCTCCTATCCCACGGAATACGGAACACTCTACACGAAGGAGGAACTGACCGGGCTCTCCCGCATCTGCCACAGCCATGATCTTCCTCTCTATCTGGACGGTGCCCGTCTGGGATACGGTCTGGCCAGCGACGCCTGCGATCTGACGTTCGCCGACCTCGCCGGACTCTGCGACGTTTTTTATATCGGCGGCACGAAGATAGGCGCCCTCTTTGGAGAGGCCGTCGTCTTTCCGCAGGGAAACGCGCCGCGCCATTTTTTCACAACGATCAAACAGCACGGCGCGCTTCTCGCCAAGGGGCGCGTTCTCGGTATTCAGTTCGACACACTTTTCACCGACAATCTGTATCTGCAGATCAGCCGGAACGCCATCGACACCGCCGCCGCGCTCCGGCACATTCTCCTTTCCCGCGGTTTCCTGCTCTCTCCCGAGACGCCGACGAATCAGATCTTCGTCGTTCTGGAGGACGAACAGTGCAGACGCCTGCAGGAACACGTCTCGTTCAGCTTCTGGGAAAAAGCGGACGAGACTCACACCGTCGTCCGGTTCGCCACGAGCTGGGCCACGCGTATGGAGGATGTGGAGGCGCTGGAGCGCCTGCTTACTTCTCCCTGAGAAACACATACGTCTCCGCATCAGAGCGCTTCTCATCAAAACAGTAGCCGAGCCGGTTGAATTCCCGCATTTCTTCCGGCTCCTGCGCGCCGCGCTCGGCCAGAAAGCGCACCATCTCTCCCCGCGCCATCTTGGCATAGACACCCTTCTGCACTACTTTCTCCCCGATCAGCTCTCCGAACACACACGTCAGATACCGATCCTCCGGCGTCAGATATTTCTCAACGCAGCGGGAATACTCCCTGGACGCCAGATTGACAATACACTGTTCGCCGCGCACCTCCCGGTACAGCCTCTCTCCCCAGTACTCATACAGATCCTTCGTCCCGGCAACGCTGGCTTTGGCCTGCATTTCCAGCCGGTACATCGCAACGCCGTCCATCGGCTTTAGCACGCCGTAAAAGCCGGAGAGAATCCGCAGATGTTCCTGCACATAAGCAAACTCCCCGTTTGCAAAAACGCTGGGCGCCATATAACGGTAGGCGATTCCCTCATAGGCGAGGATCGCCGGCGTCAGTCCGCGCTCCAGATTCATACCGGCAATTCTTTCGTAATTCTCCCGGGCAATTCTATCATTACAGCCCCAGAGCTTTCTGCACGACTCATAAGAGAGACCCTGCAGATAACGCAGGATCTCTCTCGTCTGTTCCAGAAATACCGGAAGCCCCAGAATCTCCATGGAATCCGGATCGGATATCATCTTTTTGGCCGGGGAAATCAAGATCCTCATGTCAGCTCCCCGAGCATCTGCTGCGGGTTCTCCGCCGCCTTTACCTTCTCCATCGCCCGGATGATCGTCCCTTCCTCGTCGATCAGATACGTTGTGCGCACCACGCCCATCGAGACTTTTCCGTAATTCTTCTTTTCCTTCCACACATCGTACGCCTGAATCGCGGAGAGTTCCGGATCAGAGAGAAGGGTGAAGGGAAGACCGTATTTCTCCTCAAAATTCTTGTGGGATTTCACGGAATCCTTGCTGACGCCGATCACCACCGCTCCCTTCTCCCGGAAAAGAGGATAGAGCTCTCCAAAGCCGCAGGCCTGCTTCGTGCAGCCCGCCGTGTTGTCCTTGGGATAAAAATAGAGCACAACCTTCTTTCCCCTGTATTCCTCCAGCGTATGTACCGTGCCGTTCTGATCCGGCAGAGAAAACGCCGGCGCTTTCGTTCCGATTTCTAACATGGTATCCTCCCTTTCCTGAACGTCCTGTGCGGCGAAACGCGGTTTTGCCCTACCGCAGTCCTCTTTTCTGGGCCAGAGATACGGTCGCTTCGATATAATCATCCCGGTCCTCCCGGAGAAGGAATCCCAGCGCCTCCGTCTGTTTCGCACTCTCCGTCACCAGTTCTCTGTAATGCGCCAGCGAACCGTAGAGCGCCTGCAGCGTTTCCGGAGAAAACGGATACACCGTGCCGAACATCGGATCAATTTTTCCTTCTCCCTGCACACTGCAGCTCCGGTATCTGCCGACCGGATAGTCCAGCGCCGCCATGCGGATTCCTCCGACCGTATTACCGAACGCATCTTTCTCATTCTCGCACTTTCCGCTCAGATCGCCGATGGCCGCCAGAGGATCGCTCTCCCCTTCCCGAATCGCACGCGTCCGGATCGGCTCTGCATGCGGAGCCGGAACGCCGTCCCTCACCCACACATACAGATTCCGCAGCGCCGCATGGAACACATACTGGTGCGGCGTATCGAGAGGCTCCCCTTCTATACCGCCGAATTTCAGCTCGAAATTATATTTTTTGGCGTCCTCGTACAGATAACCCTCGTAATAGTCCAGCAGATTATATTTGGAATCATGACTGCTGCCCGCTATCTGATAAGAGCGGAACTTCCAGTCCGGCAGATCCCTGTCCGGCCCCCAGTTCGCTCCCCTGTTCTCGCTCTCCGTGTTGATCGCGATATACGGTTCCCTGCTCATCAGCACGCCGTGCTTCGGCACGCAGCCGTCCCGACCGATCCTGCCGTCGTTCATTGTAATCGCATAAGCGTTGACCGGAGCAAGAGAAGCATCCGCCCCCGCCTCCAGATAACCGTCAAAAAGCGGCGCTCCATCGCGGTTTTCCGGACGGTATGCAAACGAGTGAAGAATTCGCGACATATAGCTCCCAGACTGCGACCATCCCAGAAGATAGAGATAAGCCGGACCGTATTCCCGAATCGGATTCCTCTCATCCTCTGTGCGCAGAAGGCGCGCCAGTTCAATCAGCATATCCCAGAACAACCCAGACTCGTACTGTGGCAGAAACGGGAAGGTTCCCGTATCGGACGGCTTCTCCCGCTCCGGAAGAGGATTGTCCCAGCAGATCGGCGCATACCGATCGGGATCAAAACGCTTTAAGGTATCCACCACATGACCCTTGCTCGTGATTCCGATGTAAATGTCCCCGTTCCGGACAAGATACTGCCATGTATTCACCCACATCCGATCAATATCCATCATAGCCGATGCGTTCAGAATTTCAACTACAATATTGCCGCTGAACTTCTCTTTCTCCACCGGTCTGCGGATCAGCAGTCTCGTGGTATAGGGAGCATCCGGATGCATCACTCTCACATGGTGTTCCGCATCCGTCTCCTCATACACGTTTGCCGTACCGGACATGAAATATTCATCCTCCGCATAGCCATGCTCTGCGAGAGAACACCGCTCCGCAGCCGCCTGGAATGGATAGGACTCCTTTGTAACTGCGATCTTCTCTATTTTGCTGATCATACGGAATCTCCCTTCCTCACCTTGAGTACTGTGCCGACAATATGCATCGCATTGTACTGCAGGTCCGCTCTGGTAATCCGGTATCCGTCCAGCTCCTCGCCTGACTCCACCGCCTTTACGATATCATCGACGTTCTTCCGGCAACCCGGCATCTGCAGATCGTTGCCCGCGTAAATGCAGCCCGTGGAAGCGGAGATCGGATACTTACGCTCCTGCGCCGTCCCGGTAATCATCGGCGTATCCTGCGAGGTGAACCAGTCTGTCATCACCATGCCCTCATATCCCCACTCATCTCTGGCCGCCGACTGCAGAAGATCATAATTGTTGGCCGCATGCACACCGTTGATCAGGTTATAGGAGGTCATGATCGCCAACGGCTGCGCCTCGCGCACCGCAATCTCAAATCCCTTTAAATAAATCTCGCGCAGCGCCCGCTCACTCACATGGGAATTGGTAAAGTAGCGATTGTCCTCCTGATTGTTAGCCGCAAAATGCTTGATCGTCACACCCTTTCCGGGATGACTCTGCACGCCCTGCGTCATCGCCGCCGCTATTTTACCGCTCAGCAGGGGATCCTCTGAATAATATTCAAAGTTGCGCCCGCACAGCGGATTGCGGTGAATGTTCAGCGCCGGAGCCAGCCAGAGGTCAACGCCCAGCTGTGTCATCTCCTCGCCCACCATGGAACCGGTTCTTGCCACCAGCTCCGGATTCCATGACTGCGCCAGCGCCCAGCCGATCGGAATCGCCGTGCAGTACTGATAGTAGTCGATCACCTCCGACTCCTCAAAGCCGCGCAGATCAAACGGATCCTGAATATCCCCCAGAATCCCGCCGCCCGGCACGAGTCTGCCCGTCCGGTCTGCCTTGAAATGAGGCTGCAGACGCAGACCCGCCGGGCCGTCCGCCGTGATCATTCCCCGGATCCCGCGGGAAGTCAGGCAAACCGCGCTGCTGTCTCCCGCCGCGCCCGGCACCGTCGCGGAGGCGTTTCCGATTACAGAACCATCCGCTTCCTCTCCGAGACGCTGGGTTCCCACGCAGAGCTGCGCCATCTCCTGGACGCTCAGCTGCGCCACCAGTTCCTCCAGCGTGCACAATCCACTCTCCACATCCTGGACGCTCAAAGTCTCTGTGCGCTGCGTTGTCATCTCCTGTCTCTCTCCCTGATAGCGCACAGAACTGCACGCAATCTGCGACGGATCGAGCCGGATCTCAGTAATATTTGCCACCTCTTCCTTTGCCAGTGCAGCGCCTTCTTTTCCCGCCTGCGCCGGGGAAATTTCCGTCACCGCAGCCCCGCTCCCGGCAAAGAGATTGCGCAGTTGCTGCGTCACCACCGTCTCTTCCAGAATCAGTCTTGCCGCCGGCTTTGTATGGCGGGAGCTCTCTCCCACCGCCACGACGTATTCCCCCTTCTCGAGCACCCACGCGGCTCTTGCCTCGCTGTAGGACGCCATTGACACGGCCGGGAAGGCAAGGGTGATCTCTTCCTCCTCACCCGGAGCCAGCAGAGACGTCTTTCTGAAGGCCCGCAGTTCCTTCTGCGGCTTCTCCAGATCGCCCTGCGGAGCCGACACATACGCCTGCAGCACCTCTTTTCCGGCGAAACGATCCCCTGTGTTGCGGACGCGGACGCCGATCTTCACCTCGCCCTCTTCCAGCGCCACACGGGTGATCTCCCACGAAAATACCGTATACGATTTTCCGTAACCGAAGGGATAGAGCGGCTCCTTTCCAAAAGAATCAAAATATCGGTAGCCCACATAAATACCGTCCGTGTAGAACTCATCGTCCACATCCCCGTCATTGTGGCTAAAGCCCTCAGAGGAGGGGTAATCGCCATAGTCCGCTGCCCAGGTATCAGAGAGCTTTCCTGACGGATTCACCCTGCCCGTCAGAACATCGGCGAGGACAGCACCTCCCACAACGCCCAGCTGACTCATCAAAACAACCGCTCCCACACCCGGCATATTCTTCAGTTCGGACAGGTCCATCACCCCGCCGATATTCAGGACGACGATTACCTTCCGGTACGCCTCTCCGAGACGCCGTATATTCTCCCTCTCCTGATCAAAGAGACGGTAATCCCCCGCCTGATCGCAGCGGTCGGCACCCTCTCCGGAATTGCGGGAAATCACATAGACAGCCGTGTCCGTCTCCGACGACGCGATATCCTCCGGCGTGATCTCAACCGGCTCTGTCTCTCCCAGCGGGTGATAGAAGCCCACAATCACCTCCGGCATATGATTCTTCTGCGCTTCCTCATGCAGCATCTGCCGGTGCGCCGCGACCTCCGCGCTTCTCTTTGCCCCGTAACGCTCGAGCCAGTCCTGTGTCGTGACGGTAAAGCCCGCCTCCTGCAGTCCTCTCTCTATCGTCACATTCGCATCCGGCCTCGCATTCACCTCTCCGGAGCCCGTGCCGCCCCGCACTGTCTCCCGCGCCCCGTTTCCGTAGAGAGCGATCTTTCCCGTCTCTTCCAGCGGCAGTATTCCGTCATTCTCCAGCAAAACCACGCACTCCTGCGCCATCTCTCTCGCGATTTGACCATGCTCCTTTTCTATCTGCGTCACCGCGTCACTTGTCAATGCAAAATATTTCATCTCTACCTCCATGCCGCAGCCTGTCTGCGGCTCTGCGAACAGAACTCCACACATACGATTTCTGCCACGTAACTTTGAATTCCGGGACTTGTCGCCGATTCATGCTGCAAACAAATGCTCTCCGGCACTTATTCCCATCTTCTACGACTCCCTTTCCGGGAAGTGAATCTGCAGCTTACAGAAGAAATCCTCCAGCGTAATCCGCGCATTCAGATCATGGTACACCCGGATCGGACGGTTTGACTCGCTCGGAATATACTTCATTGTCTCCGGATCGAACTGGGGCGCCGGAACCATATCGTAATGATCCGTCATCTCGCGTTCTTCCAGAAAGACCGCGACTGTTCCCTGATCGCCCAGACCCCAGATCTCCCCGTGGGGCCACGTCGGATAATCCGCCAGTTTTTCGTTCAGTTCCGCCATCTGACGGAACAGATACTCGCCGATCTGCCCGTACGGCTTCACCTTCAGCTGCAGCTCCGCAAGAGAAACCGCCATCTGCTTGTACACGTTCATCGGCACCTGCCAGAGAGGCATCCTGGAGCCGAACACCACGTTCGCACCGGTAATATCCTGCATCAGATTGAACTCAAATCCTCCCTCCGGATAGACGCCTCCGCCGATCCAGACCGCCGTCATCCGCTCACAGATCCGCGGCTCCATCAGGATCGCGCTCGCCAGATCCGTGATACTTCCCTGCATTCCGATATACAGCGGGCGATCATCCTCTCTCATCGCCTCCTCGACGATAAAACGCGCTCCCTCCGAGAGAATCGGGGTCTGTGCATCCGCCAGTCCCTCCTCAGCCCCCAGATACACGCTGTACTGTCCGGTAAGGTGCATCAGCTCCAGCACCTTTTCCACCTCGTCATAGCTGGCCTGCGCCGTCTTTTTCTCCGGATAGCGTCCGTTGTTCGCCCTGTCAAAATGGCCGGCGACAATCCCCACCACCTCATACTGCGGAGACATCAGATGATGCGCCAGCGCATACTGGTCGTCCGCCTCATTTTTGCAGTCCGTGTGCACGATCATGCGCGCCTGTTTCTTTTCCGGTACCTTAAATTCATAGGAAAACATAGAACCCCTCCTGTATATTATTCTCTTTATGTATTATACCTTACCTTACTTTCCTGTGACCAATTCTTTCTGTCCGCTGCAGCTGCTCTGCGTGCAGAGGCATATGTCTGAATATTCTATGTTGCAAACAGGCAGCCCATCCGCTTCGCAGTTTCTGCGAATCCGGCCGGCTGCCTGACTTTTCCAAAGAATACCAGAGCGATGCGTCTGCCCCTTTTATCAGCTTCTCATCCCTTTACGCCGCCGACCACAATGCCCTTGACAAAATATTTCTGGAAGAACGGATAGATACACAGAATCGGTACGACACCAACGACCGCAATCGCCATACGGATTCCCGTGCTCGGCATGGAGGCCAGTGCCGAAGAAGCACCGCTCTGCGATGAGCTCTGCAGGAAGGTGATGCTGTTGATAATATTATTCAGGATCGCCTGCAGACTGTACAGATTCTCCTCCGTAATATAGTACAGACTGTTCATCCAGTCGTTCCAGTAACCCAGACCGATCATCAGGGAGATCGTCGCAATCATCGGCTTGGACAGCGGCATCACCACCTGAAACAGAATCCGGTACTCTCCGGCACCGTCAATCCGTGCCGCCTCCACAAGGGAATCGGGAATATTACTGGTAAAGAACGACCGCATCATGATGACGTAAAACGCATTCATCAGAAGACTCGGAATAATCAGCGCCCACAGCGTATTCTTGATGTGGAACACCTGTGTGTACATCATATAGGTCGGAACAAGACCGCCGTTAAAGAGCATTGTGAAGAAGATCACGAAGGAGAAGAAGTTTCTCGCAGGGAGTTCTTTCCTCGAGAGCGGGTACGCGAACAGCACTGTCATCAGCACCGCACAGAACGTTCCCACAAACGTGACGAGGAAGGAAATGCCCAGACCTCTGATGATCTTTCCGCTGCTGCGAAACAGATACTCGTACGCGTAAATGCTGAATTTTCTGGGAAAGAAGCTGTATCCGTACGTCATCAGCGTCGATTCCTCCGTCAGCGAGGAGGCAATCAGCAGTATGAAAGGCGCGACCGCCACAACACACAGCAGAATAAACAGAATATGCAGAACGCTCTGCTCCAGCTTATCATGTGATACCATTTTCATGCCTCCTTTTAGAACAGCGCATTGTCGCGGTCAACCTTGCGCACGATCTGATTTACGACCAGGATCAGAACAAATCCGAGAACTGACTGTAAAAATCCGGCTGCAGAGGATCTTCCGATGTCATTGAGCTGTGTCAGTCCTTTGTAAACATAAACGTCAATCGTATCCGTCACATCCGCAATCAGACCGGAATGCATCGGAACCTGATAGAACAGTCCGAAATCAGAGAAGAACATTCTGCCGATCGAGAGCAGGACCATGGTGATAATCGTAGGCTTTAATCCCGGCAGCGTCACATGCCAGATCTGCTTCCAGCGGCCGGCTCCGTCGATCGCCGCCGCCTCGTACAGCGCAGAATCGATTCCGATAACCGTTGCATAGTACAGAATACTCGTATACCCGAAGCTCTTCCAGAGATAGACAAAGACCAGAATAAATGGCCAGTACTTCTGTTCCGTATACCAGCTGATTGTTCTTCCGGTCACACTCTCAATAACACCGTTCAGGAAGCCTGACTCCGTGCTCAGAAATCCATAAACAATGTAGGAAACAATGACCATAGAAACCAGATAGGGAATCAGGATCAGGGTCTGATAAATCTTTTTGCTCAGCTTTCCTTTCAGGAAATTCAGCATAATCGCAATGACAACGGCAAGCACCGTTCCAAGCACGATAAAGGCAAGATTATACCCTACCGTATTGCGGATCATATTAAAGGCATCTCTCGTTCTGAACAGATATGTAAAGTTGCTCAGTCCCGCCCATTCGCTGCCCCAGATTCCTTTGCTGAAATCGTACCGTTTAAAAGCGATTGTCAGCCCGGCCATCGGAATATAATTATTGACAGCCAGATAGATCAGCCCCGGGACCATCATACTCAGAAGCGCAATTGCGTTCCTGTTCCGGAGCATTGATTTTTTCTTTGTTTTCGTGCTAGGGAGTGTCTGCGATTTCATTCCGTTCCTACCTCCTCTGTCAGGAAAACTGCCTTATTCCTGTGCCGAATAAGGCAGTTTCACAGGGTCTGATTTCTTATTTTATTCCTGTTCTGCAAGCCATGCGTCGAACTGCGCCTGCTTCTCTGCGATCACATTGTCGACTCCCGCCGCTTTCAACTCCTCAATTGCTCTCGGAATGTACTCGTCCGGATCGACCGCGCCCATCATCAGCGCGTCAAAATATTTATCCATGACATTACTGCACGCGCTGTACTCGTCAATCACATTCGTGGTATCAAAGCAGAAACCGTACGCCGTGCTCTTCTGCACCGAGCTGTTATAGCTTGCCAGGTTCTGATAATAGTTCGGACCGTCAATATCTCTGGGATAGCCGAGGGAGCTGTTCGGGAAGAGCCACTGCTCCGTCATTCCGCCATAACCACTGTTACTGTAATCTGTTCCCTCCGGATAGGAAGCCGTGCCGTCCTCATTGAGGATATAATTCTGTCCTTCAATGCCATTGGCCAGAAGAGTCGCCACCTCCGCATCGGAGTAGAGCGCTTCCAGCATCGTCCACGCCGCATCCGGATTCTTGCTGTTCGCACTGATCGCCCAGCACATGCCGGAGATCGTCGTCGTATTTGCCATCGGAGAAGTCAGCTGGACTCTCACCACACCATCCTTATGGAAATCCTCCTCCGCATAGTAAGCCCCGTTATTGAAGCAGCTGATAGCCCTGTCATTCTGAATCATGGTGGAACCGGTCTCCGTATTGCTCAGGCAGTCCGCCATCATATAGCCGTTCTCATACCACAGACGGGAGTGCTGGGTAAACTCCAGAAATTCCTCTGTCTCGAATAAATTCTTCACTGTGGTATCGTCATTTAACATACTCACAACACCGATGAAATCAAGATCGCCCAGACCATCCCACGTCCATCCGCCGTTGGACATCGTGGTGTTGCCCTGCGGCACGATCGCATAGCGATCCGGATAATCCGCGTGCGCCTGCGCCAGGAACTCATCCACCTCATCAAGCGTCATAGAGGAACCCGGCTCAATTCCATATTCCGCCGCAATGTCCTCGTCGATGTCAAGCACCACCGTATCGCCGTGGTTTCTGCTGTTCGGCAGAGCATAAATGCTGCCGTTGACCGAGGTGCATTTCACATCGTCCTCCGTGAAGATCTCAGCCGTCGCCGCCTTGAACTCCTCGCTTGCATTGGCGTAATAGTCGTCCAGCGCCAGAAGCTGTCCGTTCTTCACATAGGTAATCAGCGGCGTCCCGTAAATCAGAATAATATCCGCCTCATCGCCGGTCAGAAGCATATTCGACTGCTGCTGCCAGTTGCCGGACTCCACATAAGTCAGATCAATCTGCAGACCGTAACGATCTGTCGTGATCTCGTTGATCGCATTCTCAATATCACCAAGATCCGTCGTATCATAGATATTCATCACGCTGAAATTAACAACCGGAATCTCTCCGGACGCCGTCTCCGTGCCTGCTGCCGCGCTTGTCGTTCCATCTCCGCTGCTGCTGCCTGCGCACCCCATCGCCGCAAACGCCATTGCCGCCGCGGTCATCACCGCCATCACTTTGCCTGCTGTCTTTTTCATATTCGGTAGTACCTCCTTCTTGTCCTATATTTTAGACGGCTCCGCGTTTCCCCTCTACTAAATATGTGTCAGGAGATGTCCTTTTTATGACATCTCCTGACACATGATAAATTACATATTGGCACTTTTGTGATTTTCCTTTTCCAATTGTGATATGACAGACAATTAGTCCGTGCAACCGTTTTGATACGATCGCTTCGATGCGGCGCGGATCCTTTATGCTCCGCTGCCGTGCATCTTCCGGTATTCCTGCGGCGTCATATCCGTCACCTTTTTAAATGTTTTGGAAAAATGGGAGAAATTATCAAATCCCACTTTGGAGGCGATCACCCCGACAGACAGACTGCTGTTCGCCAGAAGGCTCATCGCCGTTTTCATTTTTTCCGTCAGAACATAGTCCTTGAAAGTCATTCCGGTATAAGCCTTAAACGCCTTGGAGAAATACTCCTCATTCAGATAGACGAGTCCCGCCGCCTCCGTGCGGGAGATATTCTGATGAACATGACTCTTGATGTACGCGACGACCCTCTCCATCCTCCGGCTGCCGTCGCTCTGCCCCTCCTCCTCTTCGCTTTCTCCGCTCTCGGTCCTGATCCAGCAGACTCCCTCCAGCGCCGCATTGTACTCCCTCTTCTCCTGACGATACGCCCCGAATAATTTCTGCGGCAGTTCTGATCCCGCCCCTTCAAAGCCTCCTCCCGTTATAATACATCCCCGCGCCGCCACCCGGGTGACCAGAAACTGATAAAACCTCTCCAGCGCCTGCCTCCACTTCTCCTCATCCACCGCCCCCGGTTCGACCAGCAGAAGGATATAGAAGAACTCCTCCTTTCCCGAACAGACACAGAGCTTTCCCCTGTTTTCCAGAAGTTCCTCCAGGACATTGCGGGTCATGAACAGCTTCAAATCCAGTTCCCACGTGTCGATTTTCCCCGGCTGTTTCTTCATATAACTCACCGCGGTATAGGCGGTCATTCTCTCGGCAGGCAGATGAAGGAGTCTTACCAGCTGGGCAAACGTATTCTCCGCTTCCCCGTCCTCTCCCTGCTGCATCTTGGTGATCATCGCCGTCAGGAAAATATCCCTCTGCTCCACCAGCGTCCTGTGCGTCTCCTGCAGCCAGCTCATCGTTTTATTCTTCGAAACCTGATCCACGGCACGACGCAGCACCTCCTCAATCTCGCTGTACTTGGCCGGCTGCAGAACGTAATCAAATCCTCCCAGCTCAATCGCCCGCTGTGCGTATTTGAAATCCGCATGTGCCGTCAGGAAAATACAACAGAGATTCATCTTCTGTTCCTTCGTCCACTGAAACAGGGAAATCCCGTCTTCTCCCGGCATCTCAATATCACAGAGCATCAGATCAATATCCATATTGACCAGCAGCAACTTGGCCTCCGCTGCGCTGTTGACGGCCATTACTTCATTAATCCCCAGTTCTTTCCAGCGAATCCCCTTTCGAATACTCTCCACAATCACCTTCTGATCATCCACCAATAAGATTTTCATCCACGCCCCCCTGCTTCACCGGAAGAATCAGCTCACTGACCGCTCCTTCCATATTATAGAAACTGTACTCCGCCGCCTCCCCATAAAGAAGATTGCATCTTTTTTTCAGATTATTAATTCCCACATTCTCCGCGCTGTAACGGTCTCTGGCGTTTAAATCCGCAAGCCGCTCTTCCGGATATCCCTGTCCGTTGTCAGAAACCGTAATGTCGAGAGCCTCCCCTCCCTCCATCTGAAGCCGGTGGATTTCGATCCGAAGCCTTAATGTCTGGTTCAATAAATCTTTGGAGGCGTATTTGACACTGTTTTCCACGAAGGTCTGCACGCACAGAATCGGCACCTCACACTCCCCGATCCCTTCCTCAATCTCGGTTTCGATCTCAATTTTCCTGTCTGAGAGAAGTCTCTGAAGCGCAATATAATTCCCCGTAAATTCCAGTTCCTCCCGCAGCGTTACCGTTCTTCTTCCGACAGAGAGCAGATAACGCAGATACACCGATATCTGCAGAATCAGTTCCTGCATATCCTGCAGTCCCCGGTCAGCCGCCATGGCATTCAGCGTTTTGAGACAGTTCAGATAGAAATGCGGATTCAGCTGCAGCTGCAGAAACTGCAGTTCAGCTTCTTTGCGGCTGATTGTCTCCTCATAATGCTTCAATTTCTCACTGCGCAGCTCATCGACCATATTCCGCAGGATAACATTGACAAGATTTAATTCGTAATACGGCATCTGCAGATCTGGAATCTGCCGGCTGCTTCCATTCCGTATTTGCTCCATAACATCAACAAGGCGATACATCGGCCGGATCAGAATCCTGACCATCTGCCGGTAAAAAATAATAACCGCCACGATTGACGCCAGCGTAATCAGCAGTAAAATCGCCTCCGCCGCAGACAGATTCTGCGCCCACGAGGCGTCTGCCGTCGCCAGAATCCAGATTTCTCTGCTGTCTATCCTGCTTCCGATCAGATACTCCGACTCCTTCTGCAGACAAAGCTCTGTCCCTGAAATCTGCCCCAGTTCCTTCTCCCAGCGGTGCAGCGCTTCCTTTTCCCCACTCTCATAGCTATCTGCCGTATAGAACATCAGATCAATAAATCCCAGATCACTGCCTTCCAGATGTCGGATATATTTATCTAAATAGTTGATCCCTATCAAAATCGCCTTCTGCCGTTTATAAAGCGTAACCCAGTAAATCTCCCCCGATGCCCCTTCATAGCGGAAACTTGCATACTCTGTCACTCTTCCCGAACGGATATAATTCATCGCCAGCTCTTTGATCTCATTGTTGATTTCCGGAAATTCATCGCTCCTGTTATTGTGGTAGAGCCACTGCGGTTCCTTCTCTCCCCCGTAAGCAAGATAATACCCATCCATCCACTCCCCGGTAGCCTGATAGATCCGGAGACTGTTATTGAGGCGGTACGCATATTCGTACTCCTCCGAACCAGAAGCTCCCTCTGCCAGCGCGCGGAAATTCTCATTCTCCTCGTACACGCCGTACAGATAATTATTCATCGAGCGGATCTCGTTTCCAATCCTCTCTCCCGATTGCTCCAGGGCTGAGAGCATTTCTCTCTCCCTCTCCTCCCGGCTGTTCTGAATCATCATAAAATCCATCACCAGCAGCAAAATAAGAAGTCCCGCGTAGCCAATCAGTGTAATCCGCAAAAAAATTCTGTTGATGTATTTTGGTTTTTTCATGGGAATCTCCATTTCTGCCCGTGCCGTGAAAAGATGTGCTTTAAGAACAGTATAGAGGTTTCCACTACTCTCTGCAAACCTCTAAATTTTTATGTAAATGATCACACCGTTACCCACTTTCCACACCGACTCTGTTTTCCAGCAACGTTTTCCACAAATCACCGCCCGATTTCCCCAAATCTCCTTGACGGATTCCCCCGCGCGTATTATGATACCCGTAAATCGGCGCGGAGCGGGCCGTGGCTGCCAAAGGGCAGCGCACAGCAGCCGCAGAAGAATGGCATACTATCATACAGGAGAGGTAAGAGCGTGTTTATCATCAAGTCCAGAAGCAAATAACAGAGAGAGCGTTTATTCCCTACAGGGAATTGACAGCGGTGCGGTTCTGACGGAACCGGCCTTCTTTCTGTATTTGTTTCTCATGGTGGTGAACCCCCGCAGGCAGCAGGCTGCTTTTGGGGTACGCTCTTTTTTTGTTGCTGTAAGCCGCAGACCGCCGATCCTACCGATACAGATTCCGTTCCGGTACAGAACGTCCGGAATACAATATCATGATGCCGCAATTACAATACCTTTGATCCCGCCGTCCATGGCGGCAGCAGAAAGAAGCGCCTCACAGAGCGCCCTGAAATGGAGGTTTCCATGACACAATATAAACCAGAACAGAATAAAGCAGAACAGAACAAATTATATACGATATGGGCGGAGCACCGCGCCGACGAACCGGCGCGGGCGGTGCTCGTCGGCGTCCGTCTTCCCGAGGACTCCGAATTCGACGAGGCGATGCGGGAGCTCTCCGCTCTCGCCCAGGCCTGCGATATGAAGGTCGAGGAGATTCTGGAACAGAGCCTTCCCTCTCCGACGCCGGCCTACTACATCGGCAGCGGAAAGGTGCAGGAGATCCAGGCGCTCTCCTCTATGATGCACCTGGACTGGGTGATCTTTGACAACACCCTTTCCCCCGCACAGCTCAAAAATCTGCAGAAGGAAATCGAAGTTCCGATTCTCGACAGAACCGGCCTGATTCTGGAGATCTTCGCACGCCGCGCCAAAACACGAGAGGCGAGACTCCAGGTCGAATCCGCCCATCTGCAGTATATGCTGCCCCGCCTCGTGGGAATGCGGGAATCCCTCGGCAGACAGGCAGGCGCCAGCGGCAGCCAGAGCAATAAGGGCTCCGGAGAAAAGCAGATAGAGCTCGACCGCCGCCGGATTGAGAAGCGGATCAGCGAACTGCGCCGGGAACTGGACGCCATCGAGCATGACCGGGGCGTACAGAGAAAACGCCGCAGCCGCTCCTTCCTGCCGCAGGCCGCCCTCGTCGGCTACACGAACGCCGGCAAATCCACTCTGATGAACGCCCTCCTCTCCCGCAGTGGAAACGAACAGGAGGAAAAGCAGGTCGTGGCACAGGATATGCTCTTCGCCACCCTCGATACGACGGTGCGGCGTATCCGTCCCGGAACAGGGCGGGATTTCCTTCTCTCCGATACGGTGGGTTTCGTCAGCCGCCTGCCCCATGATCTGATCAAAGCGTTCCGCTCCACTCTCGACGAGGTTCGATTCGCCGATCTCCTTCTCGAGGTCGTCGACGCCTCTGACGAGCGTTCCAACACGCAGATGGCCGTCACACAGGAGACGCTGCGGGAACTCGGCGCGGACAGGATTCCGCGGATTCAGGTCATGAACAAGGCCGACCGCCTCTTTCCGGAGGAGAGCCTTCCGAGAGTGCAGGAGAACCGGATCTACCTGTCAGCCAAAAGCGGCGCGGGTCTTTCCGAACTGCTCGATATGATTTCCGAACTTCTTTATGCGGACCGCAGAACCGTCCGTTTCCTGATCCCGTATCCTCAGGGAGACGTCGCAAACGCTCTGAACGAGAGCGCGGAAATTCACGAGCGGGACTACCTGCCGGAGGGCGTCCTGCTGACGGCAACCTGCTCCGGCGCTCTCCTTGGAAAATACGGGAAATTTATCGTTCCGGAGGAGACGAGTCACTGATTTGCAGCAGGAGAAGCTACCTTCTGCACCGCTTTCCGGATTCCTTTGGCAGCCGTCTCCGGAGACAGAATATTCCACCACTGAATCAATCGCGACATCGCCTGTGGATCAAAACAGAAAAACAAAAAACAACAGAAGAATTTAAAACAATGGAAGAATTTAAAATGATAAAAGAATTTAAACA
>JAUNGV010000049.1 GCA_030524225.1 Eubacteriales bacterium | reverse complement strand
TCGGCGACGTCATCGTTGCATCGGTCAAAGAAGCAACGCCAGGCGGCGTTGTAAAGAAGGGCGACGTGGTAAAGGCTGTCGTGGTTCGTACCGTGAAGAGTACGCGCAGAAAAGACGGCTCCTATATCCGCTTCGACGAAAATGCAGCAGTCATCATCAAGGATGACCTGACTCCGACAGGAACCCGTATTTTCGGACCTGTTGCCAGAGAGCTTCGTGACAAGCAGTTTATGAAGATCCTCTCCCTGGCTCCGGAAGTGTTATAAGGAGGAAAGCGATGGCAACGAGTAAAATTAAAAAAGGCGACACCGTAAAGGTGATCGCAGGCAAGAATAAAGGAAAAGAAGGCAAGGTAACGGCAGTTGACGTAAAGAATCACAGAGTCACTGTCGAGGGCGTCAATCTGGCGACCAAGCACACCAAACCCTCTGCGGCCAACCAGAATGGCGGCATCATCCAGCAGGAGGCTCCGATCGACAGCTCGAACGTGATGCTGGTTGTTGACGGTCAGGCAACGCGCGTAGGCTTCCGTTTTGAGAATGACAAGAAGGTCCGCTTTGCAAAGAAGACGGGCAAGACGATTGACTAATAGGAGAAAGGAGGTCTATTACGGTGAGTAGACTGAAAGATCTGTACAATGACGAGATCCGTGAGCAGATGACGAAGAAATTCGGCTATACCAACGCAATGCAGGTACCGAAGTTAGATAAAATCGTGCTCAACATGGGCGTCGGCGAAGCGAAGGAGAACGAAAAACTCCTCGAGGCAGCTGCAAACGACATGGCGATCATTACCGGACAGAAGCCGGTTCTGACGAGAGCGAAGAAGTCCATTGCAAACTTCAAAATCAGAGAGGGTATGCCGATCGGCTGCAAAGTAACCCTTCGCGGCGACAGAATGTACGAGTTCCTCGACAGACTGGTAAACCTTGCTCTTCCCCGCGTCCGTGACTTCCGCGGCGTAAATCCGAACTCCTTTGACGGCAGAGGCAACTATGCGCTCGGCATCAAGGAGCAGCTGATTTTCCCGGAAATCGAGTATGACAAGGTGGACAAGGTGAGAGGCATGGACATCATCTTCATCACGACGGCACACACCGACGAAGAGGCAAGAGAGCTCCTCAGACTCTTCAATATGCCTTTTGCAAAGTAATTTAGGGCAATCTAACAGGAGGATACCATGGCAAAAACATCCATGAAGATCAAACAGCAGATGAAACCGAAGTTCTCCACGAGAGCGTATACGCGGTGCAAAATCTGCGGTCGTCCGCACTCAGTTCTGAAGAAATACGGCATCTGCAGAATTTGCTTCCGTGAACTGGCGTACAAAGGAGAGATCCCGGGCGTCAAGAAGGCAAGCTGGTAAATAAAGGATAAAGGAGGCAATTCAAATGACAATGAGCGATCCGATTGCAGATATGCTTACAAGAATCCGTAATGCGAATACTGCAAAGCACGATACCGTAGATATTCCTTCGTCCAAGATGAAACTCGCGATTGCGGACATTCTTCTTGACGAGGGTTATGTTAAAAAAGTGGATCTTGTCGACAACGGCAACTTCAAGGATATCCGCATCACCTTAAAGTACGGCAAGGACAAGAACGACAGAATTATCACGGGCTTAAAGAGAATTTCCAAGCCGGGTCTGCGTGTGTATGCGAACAAGGAGCAGCTTCCGAAGGTTCTTGACGGACTGGGAATCGCAATCCTTTCCACGAACCAGGGCGTAATCACGGACAAGAAGGCAAGAGAGCTGCAGGTAGGCGGCGAGGTTCTCGCATTCGTCTGGTAAGAGTCAGGCAGAAGTAAGACCCGCGGCGGATGGATCGCCGCGGCGCAGGCAGCAGTAATTTTTCATAGTATAGTTAAATAAAACACAGGAGGTACGGGCATGTCACGGATAGGTAAAATGCCAATCGCTTTACCGGCAGGCGTAACTGTTGATATTGCAGAAAATAATACAGTGACTGTAAAGGGCCCCAAGGGCACGTTAGTTAGGACGCTTCCGAAGGAAATGATCATCACGGTGGAAGACGGACAGATTCTTGTAGCAAGACCGAACGACTTGAAGAAGGAAAAATCCCTTCATGGACTGACCAGAAGCCTGCTTCACAACATGGTCGTCGGCGTTACCGATGGCTTCGAGAAGAAGCTGGAGGTCAACGGCGTAGGTTACAGAGCGGCCAAAGCGGGCAAAGTACTGACACTGAACTTAGGATATTCTCACCCGGTTGAGATGACAGATCCGGAAGGCCTCGAGACAGTTGTCGAGGGACAGAACCTGATCATCGTCAAGGGTATTGATAAAGAGCGCGTCGGACAGTTTGCGGCTGAGATCAGAGACAAGAGAAGACCGGAGCCTTACAAGGGCAAGGGTATCAAGTATGCTGACGAGACCATCAGACGTAAGGTTGGTAAGACGGGCAAGAAGTAAAATAAGGAGAGTGTAAAAATGGTTAAAAAGGAAAACAGAAAGGCTATACGCGAAAAGAAACATCTGAAAATTCGCAACCGTTTCAGCGGCACTGCCGAAAGACCGCGTTTATCCGTATACAGAAGCAATAATCATATCTATGCTCAAATTATTGACGATACGGTAGGAAAGACTCTTGTTTCCGCCGCAACTGTGGAGAAGGACATCAAGGCAGCTCTGACTCACACCGATGATGTAGAGGCAGCGACGTATCTTGGCGATGTGATCGGCAAGAGAGCGATCGAGAAGGGCATCAAGGAAGTCGTCTTCGACAGAGGCGGTTATGTATACCAGGGCAAGGTGGCAGCGCTTGCAGACGCAGCGCGCAAAGCCGGCTTGGATTTCTAGGAAGGGAGAGAAACCACACATGAAACGTGCAATGATTGACGCAAGTCAGATGGAACTGACTGAAAAAGTGGTTACCATCAAGCGTGTTACCAAGGTAGTTAAGGGTGGACGCAATATGCGGTTTACCGCGTTAGTAGTAGTAGGCGACGGCAACGGACATGTCGGCGTAGGTCTGGGAAAAGCGACGGAAATTCCGGACGCGATCCGCAAGGGCAAAGAGGATGCGGCCAAGAATCTTGTCAGCGTAGCGCTTGACGAGGTGGCTAGTATCTCCCACGACTACATCGGAAAGTACGGCTCCGCTCAGGTTCTGCTGAAGAAGTCTCCCGATGGTACCGGTATTATCGCGGGCGGCCCGGCTCGTACGGTGTGCGAACTGGCAGGAATCAAGAACATCCGTACCAAGTCTCTTGGATCCAACAACAAGCAGAACGTCGTCCTGGCAACGATTGCAGGCCTCAGCGAGCTGAAGGTTCCGGAAGAGGTTGCGGCGAGACGCGGAAAAGCGGTAGCGGACTTAAAGTAAAATCGCACCGCATCATTTGCTGAAAGGAGAATTACGATGCCTGAGAATACGAAAAAGGCAGCCGACAAGATGTTAAAGATCACGTTGGTAAAGTCCAAAATCGGCGCCGTTCCGAAGAACAGAAAGATTGTGGAATCCATGGGCTTTACGAAGTTAAACAGCAGTGTGATTAAACCCGACAATGCGTCCACCAGAGGCCAGATCAGACTGATTGCTCACATGGTCAAAGTGGAAGAGCTGAACTAAAGGAGGTATCAGAATGGATTTATCAAATTTAAGGCCTGCTGAAGGTTCCAAGCAGAGCGGCGATTTCAGAAGAGGCCGCGGCCATGGTTCGGGCAACGGCAAGACGGCCGGTTACGGCCACAAGGGTCAGAAGGCTCGTTCCGGCGCTCCGAGACCGGGATTTGAAGGCGGCCAGATGCCTTTATACAGAAGACTCCCCAAGAGAGGCTTTACGTGCTATAATAGTAAAGATATCGTTGCTATTAACGTGAGCGAGCTGGAGAAGTTTGAGGACGGCGCAACTGTTGACATCCAGGCATTACTGGATGCGCGCGTCATCAAGGAGACCGGCGACGGCGTTAAAATCCTGGGCAACGGCGACCTTACCAAGAAGCTCAACGTAAAGGCTAACGCATTCAGCGCGTCCGCAAAGGAAAAGATTGAGAAGCTTGGTGGGACGGCAGAGGAAATCTAATTATGTTTGAAACCGTAAAGAACGCTTTCAAGGTGAAGGAAATTCGCTTGAAAATTCTGTTTACGCTGGCCATGCTGGTTGTGATCCGTTTCGGATCACAGCTGCCGGTGCCGGGTGTGGACAGAACGTATTTCAGCAACTGGTTCGCCCAGCAGACGGGAGACGCGTTCAGCCTCTTTGATGCGTTTACCGGCGGTTCCTTCCTCAGTATGTCTATCCTGGCGCTTAATATCACGCCGTACATCACATCCTCGATCATCATACAGCTTCTGACGATTGCGATTCCGAAGCTCGAGGAGATGCAGCGGGAGGGCGAGGAAGGCAGAAAGATGATGGTCGCGATTACGCGTTACGTGACCGTCGGACTCTCTCTGATTACGGCGTCCGCCGTGGCCATCGGTTTTGGCCGGCAGGGGCTGCTCGAGGAGTTCAATGTGATCAACGTCATCACGGTCATCGCCGCGCTGACGGCGGGAAGCTCCTTCCTGATGTGGATTGGCGAGCGCATCACGGACAAAGGCGTGGGGAACGGTATTTCGATTGTCCTGACGATTAACATCATCTCCCGTATGCCGCAGGACGTCGCGAGTCTGTTTGAACAGTTCGTGATCGGCAAATCCGTTGCAAACGGAACTGTGGCGACTATTATCATTCTCGCCGTGATCGTTGGCATGGTTGTTCTCGTGATCCTGCTCAACGATGCTGTGCGCAGGATTCCTGTGCAGTACGCCAAGAAGATTCAGGGACGGAAAATGGTCGGAGGATCCAGCACGAACATTCCGCTCAAGGTCAACACGGCAGGCGTTATGCCGATTATCTTCGCCTCCTCGCTGATGGAGTTTCCGGTGATTATTTCCACCTTTGCCGGGTATCAGGGAACGGGCGTGTGGTCGGAGATCCTCAAGTATCTGAGCTCCAGCTACTGGTGCAATCCGGCGATGCCGAAGTACTCGGTCGGTCTGATCGTGTATATTGCACTGCTGATCTTCTTTGCTTACTTCTACACTTCGATCACCTTTAATCCGCTGGAGATCGCGGACAACATGAAGAAGCAGGGCGGCTTTATTCCGGGCATCCGTCCGGGTAAGCCCACGAGCGAGTACCTGACGAAGATTCTGAATTATATCATCTTTATCGGAGTCTGCGGTCTGACGATTGTCGGTATTCTGCCGTTCTTCTTCCGCGGGGTATTCGGGGCGGACGTATCCTTTGGCGGTACGAGCCTGATCATCGTCGTCAGCGTTGTGCTGGAGACGATCAAGCAGATCGAGTCGATGATGCTGGTCAGAAACTACAAAGGTTTTTTGAATGATTGATTACCGGGCAACCGGTTTGTAAACTGCTCGGGCCGTCGGACGAGGCAACACTGCGTCGTTTCCGGTCGGAGCAGTTTTGCAGTGCCGCAGCCTATCTGCGGCAGGAAGGATAAGTATGGAACAACTGTCTGATGACACTTGTTCCATACACGAATCAGAAACGTCAGGCGTTTCTGATTCGGTGATTACAGATCAGAAACCGCCTGCGCGGATTTCTGATCGCTGTGCCGCAGCTGTGCTGCGGCAGAAAGGAGAAAGATGAAAATCGTAATGCTGGGAGCGCCCGGAGCGGGCAAGGGAACACAGGCTAAGATGATTGCGGACCGCTATCATATTCCGCACATCTCGACAGGCGATATTTTCCGTATGAATATCAAGAACGGAACGCCGCTGGGACAGGAAGCCAAGACGTACATGGACGCCGGCAAGCTGGTGCCGGATGAGCTGACCGTCAAGATTCTGCTGGATCGCGTGGCGGCGGACGACTGCAGCGAGGGATATGTGCTCGATGGATTCCCGCGGACGATTCCGCAGGCGGAGGTTCTGACCGAGGCTCTGACCAAGCTCGCGGACAAGATTGATTATGCGATCAATGTGGATGTGCCGGATGAGAATATCGTCAAGAGAATGAGCGGCCGCCGTTCCTGCCCGAGCTGCGGACAGGTTTATCACATCACGCATATGCCGCCGAAGGCGGAGGGAATCTGCGACAAGTGCGGCGCAGAACTCGTGCAGCGTGACGATGACAAGCCGGAGACTGTGGAGAACCGTCTGAAAGTCTACCATGACCAGACCCAGCCGCTGATCGAGTATTATGAGAAGGCGGGCGTGTTAAAGAATGTGGACGGAACGAAGGATAAGGATGAGGTATTCGCGGCGATCGCGGCGATTCTCGACTGATCGTTTCGTGGAAACAGAAACCCTGCGGAGGCTCTGCGGCGGCATTTGAGCTGCCGCCCGCAGGATAGAACGGATGGAGGAAAAAGTGTCTAAAGCTGATGTCATTGAAATAGAAGGAACTGTGGTGGAGAAGCTGCCCAACACGCATTTCCGCGTCAAGCTCGAAAATGGCGCGATTGTGCTGGCGCATATCAGCGGCAAGCTGCGTCAGAATTTCATCAGAATTCTTCCGGGAGACAAGGTGACGCTGGAGATGTCCACCTATGATCTGACCAAGGGAAGAATCATCTGGCGTGATAAATAAAGAAGAGATTTGGATTTCTTTTCACGGGGATTCCGTGCAGGATCGGTCGAAACGGCTTATTTTCGCTGTTTTTGGCCGATTTTTTGCGGAGAAACGGGAGAAAAAGCTTGTTTTTACCGCAAGAGCATGATAGAATGTTACGCAGTGCTTTTCAGAGCAAGTGGGAATAGCATGGCAGAGGCGCCGTAAGGCGTGCTTAACCGGGCGGCTTTATGCTGCCTTAAATTCGTGTCAGAAGAAAGGAGGAGGCTGAATGAAGGTAAGAGCGAGCGTGAAGCCTATGTGCGAAAAGTGCAAGGTTATTAAGCGCAAGGGAATCATTCGGATCATTTGCGAGAATCCGAAGCACAAACAGAGACAGGGTTGAGCCGTTTTGGACTCTTTATCATAGAATAATCGGGCGGCGCAGGCCGCAAATTACTCTTTGATACCATGTCGCAGAAGGATATTCCTCTGACAGGATCCGGTGGCAGACAGACTGCCGGCAGGCGCAGAGAGAATGGACTTGCAGTGGAAAGACCGGTATATTGCCGGTTGGAAGGAGAGACATCCTTCCCAGTCAATCAGTAGAGCGTTCCTTCTATTTATAATGTGATATTTTATGCGAGGCAGGCATCAGTAATTCCACAACAGCGATGCGCTGCACAGCGGCATAGCCGCTCCGCACAGTTTCCCGTAAGAGGAGGCGCGGTCGGCAGAAGGAACCAAACAGTTACTTTCACAGGTACGCCAGAAGGCGTCCGTGGAGCGTAACGAGTCAAATTATGGAGGAGAGTTAAGAATGGCTCGTATTGCAGGTGTCGATTTACCGAGAGACAAGCGCGTAGAGATTGGCCTTACCTATATTTATGGAATTGGCCGCACTTCCGCAGTTGATATTTTAAAGAAAGCGGATGTGAATCCGGATACCCGCTGCAGAGATCTCACGGATGACGAAGTAAAGAAGCTCGGCGAAGTGATCGCGGAGCACTATATGGTGGAAGGTGATCTTCGTCGTGAAGTGGCGATGAACATCAAGCGTCTGACCGAGATCGGCTGCTACAGAGGCGTCCGCCACAGAAAGGGACTTCCGGTTCGCGGTCAGAAGACGAAGACGAACGCGAGAACGAGAAAAGGCCCGAAGAAGACCATCGCGAACAAGAAGAAGTAATATGTAACTTTGTGTAAACACAAAGTTACAGCGAAGCAGCAGAGCTGCTTCGGAACAGAAAAAGGACTTTTTCTTAAACACAAAGCTACAGCGAAGCAGCGGAGCTGCTTCGAAACAGTCAGCTGGTGCGGGTATAGAGCAGGCTGAAAATATTTTTATAGTTACTATTAATCTTAATCTTATAGATAAGGGAAAGAAAGTAGGTTAGTTTTTATGGCTAAACAGCAGACAAGTGCAGCAAAGAAGGGCGCTGCAAAGAAACGTGTCAAGAAAAACGTTGAACGCGGACAGGCGCACATCCAGTCTTCCTTTAACAACACCATTGTTACCCTGACGGATATGCAGGGCAATGCGTTGAGCTGGGCGAGCGCAGGCGGTCTGGGCTTCAAAGGTTCAAGGAAATCTACTCCCTATGCGGCACAGATGGCCGCTGAGACGGCTACCAAGGCTGCTTTAATCCATGGATTAAAGGCGGTTGAGGTGTTCGTAAAGGGACCGGGTTCCGGAAGAGAGGCAGCGATCCGCGCGCTGAACGCGAACGGCCTCGACATCATCAGCATCACCGACGTGACGCCGGTACCGCACAACGGATGCCGCCCGCCGAAGAGACGCCGTGTATAGTCGCGACAACTATGAGTCGTGCGCGAACGAGCCGAAGCGAAGCAGAGGCGAGCACACGACGGAGTCCGCCGCGATAAGCGTGCGATATGTAATCGTGAATCAGGTTGGAAGAAGACGGGGCGAAAGCCCGCTGTAAACAACATATCAGGCAGTGTCCTGACAGAAAGGAAAGAAAATGGCAGTTAATAAAGTTCCGGTATTAAAAAGATGCAGATCCCTTGATCTTGATCCTACGTTCCTCGGCTATGACAAGAAGTCCAAAAGACAGTTAGTCAGAGCGAGCAGAAAGATGAGCGAGTACGGTCTTCAGCTCCGCGAGAAGCAGAAGGCAAAGTTCATCTACGGCATGCTTGAGAAGCCTTTCCGTAACTACTACGAGAAGGCTGACAGAATGAAAGGCATGACAGGTGACAACCTGATGACCATGCTGGAGTCCCGTCTGGACAACGTCGTATTCCGTATGGGATTCGCGAGAACCAGAAGAGAGGCGAGACAGGTCGTAGGTCACAAGCACATTCTGGTCAACGGCAAGTGCATCAATATTCCGTCCTACCGCATCAAGGCTGGTGATGTGATTGAGGTCAAAGAGAGATCCAAGAGCATGCAGAGATTCAAGGACATCGCGGAGATCGCAGGCGGCAGACTGACGCCGGAGTGGGTCGATGTCGACAAGGAAGCCATGAAGGGAACTGTAAGCACACTTCCTCGCAGAGAGCAGATCGACGTTCCTGTGGATGAAATGCTTATCGTCGAGTTATACTCCAAGTAAGATCTGAGCGGCCGGCAGCATGGCGAAGGCGCATGGAGTACAATTCGGCATAAAAGGAGGGTATAAAGCGTGTTTGATTTTGAGAGACCAAACATTGAAGTGAAGGAAATCTCTGACGATAAAAAGTACGGCAAGTTTGTCGTAGAACCTCTGGAAAGAGGCTATGGCATCACGCTGGGTAATTCCCTTAGAAGAATCATGCTCTCCTCTCTCCCGGGAGCGGCGGTAAGTCAGGTCAAAATCGACGGCGTACAGCACGAGTTCAGTTCCATCCCCGGCGTCAAAGAGGATGTGACGGAAATCATTATGAACATCAAGAGTCTTGCCATCCGCAATACCGGCGAGACGAATGAGCCGAAGACCGCGTACATTGAGTACGAGGGCGAGGGTGTGGTTCGCGCTTCCGATATTCAGGCGGATCAGGATATTCATATCATGAATCCTGATCTTCCGATTGCAACACTCAGCGGGAAAAAGAGCAAGCTCTTTATCGAGCTGACGATCACCAAGGGCAGGGGCTATGTGAGTTCCGACAAGAACAAGACGGAGGACACCAAGATCGGTGTGATCCCGATTGATTCGATTTATACGCCGGTGGAGCGCGTGAACATCACGGTGGAAAATACGCGTGTCGGCCAGCAGACGGACTACGATAAGCTGACGCTCGATGTGATCACGAACGGCACGCTGGCTCCGGACGAGGCGGTCAGCCTCGCCGCAAAGGTGCTGAGTGAGCATTTGAGCATTTTCATCGATCTCTCTGAGAATGCCAAGACCGCAGAGGTCATGGTGGAGAAAGAGGACGATCAGAAGGAAAAGGTTCTGGAGATGAGCATCGACGAGCTGGAACTGTCAGTTCGTTCGTACAACTGCTTAAAGAGAGCGGGCATCAACACCGTCGAGGAGCTGTGCAACAAGACCTCGGAGGACATGATGAAGGTCCGCAATCTCGGACGCAAGTCTCTGGAAGAGGTTCTCGCGAAGTTAAAGGAACTCGGGCTTCAGCTGAATTCCGGCGAGGAGCAGTAGGAATTGATAAGAGCCGCCGCGGTAAATCCGCAGGTGCGCGGCGGGAGCAAACGGGATGACATTCCCCCGAAAGCGGGTAAGGCCACAGGGCGCCGCTTCCGGCGTCATCCGTAAAAAGGAGAAGAATCATGGCAGAGTACAGAAAACTCGGTAAAAAGACAAAGTTAAGAAAAGCGCTGCTTCGCAGCCAGGTTACCGCTCTGATCTACAAGGGCAAGATTATGACGACCGAGGCGCGCGCGAAGGAAGTACAGAAGCTCGTTGAGCCGATGATCGCGCTGGCAGCGAAGGAGAAGGACAACTACGAGACCGTTAAGGTGCAGGCAAAGGTTGCCCGCAAGGACAAGGACGGCAAGAGAGTCAAAGAGGTCGTAGACGGCAAGAAGGTTACGGTTTACGATGTCGTTGAGAAGGAGATCAAGAAGGACTCCCCGAGCCGCCTTCATGCGAGAAGACAGCTGATCCGTTTCCTCTATCCTGTTGTTGAGGTTCCGAAGGAAGCGGCAGGCCGCAAGAAGAACACGAAGAACGTGGATCTCGTGGCAAAGCTGTTCGATGAGTACGGCCCGAAGTACGCAGAGCGCAAGGGCGGATATACCCGCATTGTCAAGGTCGGCCAGAGAAAGGGCGACGGCGCGCTTGTAGTTCTTCTTGAGTTCGTCTAAAGTCTGATCAGAGTAAAACAGAGAATACGGTGTTCGCTCCAGAGGCGGATACCGGAAAAAGATACCTCCGTGGGAAACTGTTTCCTGCGGAGGTATTTTGATATGGTGGTGTGTCCGGCGGTGCATCTTCGCAGGGATCCTTCTAAGGGCTGCGGAGATTCTGTCCCGTCCGCGGAATCCTCCGGGAGAGAAAAGAGGAATTGTACGGCGTTTTGAGCAGGATTCCGTCGCTGCGGGGATGGATTTTATCTTGTTTTTTCAGGGGGATTTGTATACAATTCATATAGTTACAGGGGAACGGCGTCAGAGGCATGGCAGTGTCCGGCGCGGCTGGGACAGGAAACGTTCCGGCATGGAGGCAGCAATGATTAAAGCACTTCATTTAATTCATGATTATATCAAACGCGATGAGGAGGGGAATCCGCAGGGGACGATCCGTGCGGTGGACGACGTCTCTCTCGATGTGAAGCCGGGGGAGTTCGTGGCGATTCTGGGACATAACGGCTCCGGGAAATCGACGTTTGCCAAACATATCAACGCGCTGCTCTACCCGACAGAGGGAACGGTCTGGGTGGACGGGATGGACACGAATGACGACGCGCACCTCTGGGAGATCCGGCAGGAGGCCGGGATGATTTTCCAGAATCCTGACAACCAGATTATCGGGCAGGTCGTGGAGGAGGACGTGGGCTTCGGGCCGGAGAATATGGGCGTTCCGACGAAGGAGATCTGGGAGCGTGTGGAGGAGAGTCTGAAGGCAGTCGGCATGTGGGAATACCGCAAGAAGTCGCCGAACCGTCTCTCCGGAGGACAGAAACAGCGCGTCTCGATTGCGGGTGTGATTGCGATGCATCCGAAATGTATTGTGATGGACGAGCCGACAGCAATGCTGGATCCGAGCGGACGCAAAGAGGTGATCCGGGCGGCGCGCGCTTTAAATGATGTGGAGAAAATCACCATCCTTCTGATCACACATTACATGGAGGAAGCGATTTACGCGGACAGGATTTTCGTGATGGATGCGGGGAAGGTCGCGATGCAGGGGACGCCGCGGGAGGTCTTTTCCCGGGTGGAGGAGCTGCGCGCGCTTCATCTGGATGTGCCGCAGGTGACGCTCCTGGCGCATGAACTGCGCAGAGCGGGGCTTGCTATTCCGGAGGGAATTCTGACAAAGGAGGAGCTGGCGGAAGCGCTTCTGCTCCGGAATGGGGAGTAAGATGGGACTGAAACTGGAGAATGTGAGTTATAAATACGAACAGGGAACGGCGATGGAGGTCGCGGCTCTCGATAACGTCAGCGTCGAGATCCCGGACGGGCAGTTCATCGGGCTGATCGGGCACACGGGGTCCGGTAAATCGACGTTCGTACAGATGCTCAATGGTCTGCTGCGGGCGACACAGGGCCACGTCTATTACGATGGAGAGGATATCGACGGCGAGAACTTTGACCGGAAAGGACTGCGCGCCAATGTGGGACTGGTATTCCAGTATCCGGAACATCAGCTGTTCGAGACGGATGTGGTGGCGGATGTGATGTTCGGACCGCGCAATCTCGGACTGTCGGAGGAGGAGTGCCGGGCGCGGGCTCTTGAGGCGCTGAACGCGGTGGGAATGCCGGAGCGTTTCTACGAGCAGTCGCCTTTTGATTTGTCGGGAGGCCAGAAGAGACGGGCGGCAATCGCAGGAGTGCTCGCCATGCATCCGAAGGTGCTCGTTCTCGACGAACCGACGGCGGGACTGGATCCGAAGGGCAGAGATGAGATTCTGGAACTGATCTCTGCCATGCACCGGGAGAGGCGGATGACGATTCTGCTCGTCTCTCACAGCATGGAGGATGTGGCGCGGTATGTGGACCGTATCATGGTGATGAACCACGGGAAACTGATTTTTGACGATGCGCCCCGCGGCGTGTTTGCCCACTACCGGGAACTGGAGGAGATCGGCCTCGCAGCGCCGCAGATGACGTATATTATGCAGTATTTGAAGGAAAAAGGCATGCCGGTGCGCACAGATGTGCTCACGGTGGAAGAGGCGGCCGCGGAGATTTTACAGTATGTTTAAAGGAATGACGCTAGGACAATACTATCAGACGGACTCAGCGCTTCACAGACTGGACCCCCGTGTCAAGCTGGTTGCGACTTTTGTCTACATCATCTCCCTGTTTGTGGTGGATTCGTTTGCAGGATATGCGTTTGCGGGACTGTTTCTCTTCGCGTTGATCCGGCTCTCGCATGTCCCGTTCCGCTATATGGTGCGGGGGCTGCGGGGCATTCTCTTCCTGCTGCTCATCACCATGGCGTTTAATCTGTTCCTGACGCCGGGCGAGGCGCTGGTGAAGTTCTGGATCTTCACGATCACGAAGGAGGGTCTGTCCTTTGCGGTCAAAATGGCGATCCGGCTGATTTTCCTGATTATGGGATCCTCGATTATGACGCTCACCACAACGCCGAATCAGCTGACGGACGCGCTGGAGAGTCTGCTCTCTCCGTTGAAAAAAATCCATGTTCCGGTGCATGAGATCTCGATGATGATGTCGATCGCGCTGCGTTTTATTCCTATTCTGATGGAAGAGACGGACAAGATCGAAAAAGCACAGCTGGCCAGAGGAGCGGATTTTGAGAGCAAGAATCTCGTCAAAAAGGTAAAGAGTCTCGTGCCGCTCCTCGTGCCGCTCTTTATCGGGGCATTCCGCAGAGCGAATGATCTGGCGATGGCCATGGAGGCCAGATGCTACCGCGGCGGCGAGGGAAGGACGAAGATGAAGCCCCTGATTTACCATGGAAACGATTATCAGGCCTATGCGGTGCTGACGGTTTATCTGCTGTGCTGCGCCGCGATCCGGATCGTGCTGTAGGAAGGCGACAAGGAGGAGCGGCTGTGGCCGACTGCCGGAGGCGGTGGGAACGGGTGCTGATTTTGTGGTGACAGGAATCCCTGTAAAAAGAGAAAGGTTAGGACGATCATAGAGATCATGCAAAGGGAGAGAGAAGAGGAGAAGGAGCTGCGGCGCGGGGAATCCGTGTCGCAGGAAGCGGGAAAAGCGGCGCAGGGTTTGCGCCGTATTTTACTGTATATTGCCTATGACGGGACGAACTATGCGGGATTTCAGGCGCAGCCTTCCGGCGTGGCGACGATTGAGGGAGAGGTGGCGCGGGCCGTCTCGGAAGTGACCGGGGAGAGCGCCGCGATGATCGGCGGCAGCCGTACGGATGCCGGGGTGCATGCGCTCTGTAATGTCGCTGTTTTCGATACGGGGAGCAGAATTCCCGGGGAGAAATTCTCCTATGCCTTAAACAGCAGGCTGCCGGAAGACATCAGGATTCAGCGATCCATGGAGGTGGCGGCTGACTTTCATCCCCGTCATCAGGTGGTGGAGAAGGTGTATGAGTACCGGATTTACAACGCGCCGTTTCCCTCGCCGATGAAGCGGCTGTACACACATTACAGCTATACGCCGTTTGATGTGGACAGAATGCGGGAGGGGGGACGGTTTCTGATCGGAGAGCACGACTTCAAGAGCTTCTGCAGCGTCTATTCCCAGGCCGCGACAACGGTGAGGACGATCACGGATGTGAGCGTGGAGGAAGTGCCGCTGGGAGGTGCAGGCGGTGTCGTGGCAGGCGCAGAACGGGGCGCGGCAGGCGGTGTTGTGACAGGTACGGTGCAGTCCGTGGCAGACAGTGCGGGTGCAGGGCAGGGCACGGCGGCTGTGGGTCTGCTGCCGCGGGAGATTGTGATCCGCGTCTCGGGATACGGATTCCTCTATAATATGGTGCGCATCATCGCGGGAACACTGATGGAAGTCGGACGCGGCGCGAAGGAGCCGGGGGATATTCCGGCGATTCTGGAGGCCAGAGAGAGGCGGGCTGCGGGACCCACCGCGCCGCCGGAGGGGCTGACGCTGTGTGAGTATCGTTTTTTGGAATCCTGTTGACACAGGGATAGTTTGTCTATATAATATTAGGCATTCAAGAGCGGGGCGGCCTACTACAGGTGCTGCCGCCTATTTTTTTGAGAAAGTAAAAACGGCGCGATTCCGGAAAAAGAGGGCGCTGCCGTGGAAAAGAAAAAGAGGAAAGCAATGCCGCAGAATGGCTGCGGCGGGAGGACAAAGATTTGTGCTGGAGCGTCACAAATCCCGATCATGGCAGACGCAAATTGGATATTTGCGCCGCCGCGCTGCAAGAATCGCTCCGGAATGGAGAGTCATGATGGAAGAGAAAAAGAATATTTTAACGTACGAAGGACTGAAAAAATACGAGGACGAGCTGCACGACTTAAAGGTCAACAGACGGCAGGACGTCGCGCAGAAGATCAAGGAAGCGAGAGAGCAGGGCGACCTCTCCGAGAACGCGGAGTACGATGCGGCCAAAGATGAGCAGCGCGACATCGAGGCCAGAATCGAGGAGCTGGAGAAGATCCTCAAGAATGCGGAAGTTGTCGTCGAGGACGAGGTGGATCTGGACAAGATCAACATCGGCTGCCGCGTGAAGATCCGCGACATGGAGTACAAGGAGGATCTGGAGTATAAGATCGTAGGCTCCACGGAGGCAAACAGCTTAAAGGGTAAGATCTCCAACGAGTCCCCGGTGGGCAGAGCGCTGATCGGCGCGAAGGTCGGACAGATCGTAAATGTGGAGACACAGGCGGGAACGATGCAGTACAAGGTGCTGGAGATCCAGAGATCCGAGGCGGTATAAATTCAAAATAGGAGAGCGACGTGGGAGAGCAGAAGCAGAACGTGAACGGCGGGCAGCAGAATAAGGCAGAGACGCAGGAGGATGTGAACCGCCTGATCGCAGTGCGCAGAGAGAAGCTGGCGGCGCTGCAGGAGGCGGGGCAGGATCCGTTTGAAGTCGTCAAATATGACGTGACAAAGCACAGTCAGGAGATCAGGGATCACTTCGGGGAGCTGGACGGTCAGGAGGTTTCGATCGCAGGCCGTATGATGAGCAAGCGGGTGATGGGCAAGGCGTCTTTCTGCCATGTGCAGGACAGACAGGGCAAGATGCAGTGCTATGTGGCGCGGGACTCGATCGGTGAGGAGGCCTACGCGGCTTTTAAGAAACTGGATATCGGCGATATCATCGGCGTGCAGGGCACAGTGTTCCGGACCAAGACCGGGGAGATTTCCGTACACGCCCAGACGCTGACGCTGCTCTCCAAGAGCCTGAAGCCTCTGCCGGAGAAGTTCCACGGGCTCACCAATACGGATATGCGCTATCGCCAGCGCTACGTCGATCTCATCATGAATGAGGACGTCAAGGATACGTTTATCAAGCGCAGCAGGATTCTGCGGGCGATTCGGAATTATCTGGATGGACAGGATTTCCTCGAGGTGGAGACACCGATTCTCGTCTCCAATGCGGGCGGCGCGGCGGCGCGTCCGTTCGAGACGCATTTCAACGCCCTTGATGAGGACTTCAAGCTCCGCATTTCCTTAGAGCTGTATCTGAAGAGACTGATCGTCGGCGGCATGGAGCGCGTCTACGAGATCGGCCGCGTGTTCCGCAACGAGGGACTGGATACGAGACACAATCCGGAGTTTACCCTGATGGAGATTTATCAGGCGTACACCGATTATCACGGCATGATGGATCTGACGGAGAATCTGTACCGCACGGTGGCGCAGGAGGTGCTCGGCACCACGACGATTACCTACAACGGGATCGAGATGGATCTGGGCAAGCCGTTTGCGCGGATGACGATGATCGAGGCAGTGAAACAGTATTCCGGCGTTGATTTTGACGAGATCCACACGCTCGAGGAGGCGCGTGCGGCGGCCAGAGAGCACCATGTGGAATTTGAGGAGCGCCACGGCAAGGGAGATATTCTGAACCTGTTCTTCGATGCGTTTGCCGAGGAGCATATGATTCAGCCGACCTTTATCATGGATCATCCGATTGAGATTTCACCGCTCACGAAGAAGAAGCCCGACGCACCGGGGTATGTGCAGCGGTTCGAGTTCTATATGAACGGGTGGGAGCTGGCGAACGCCTACTCCGAGTTAAATGATCCGATCGACCAGAGAGAGCGTTTCAAGGCGCAGGAGGCGCAGCTTGCACAGGGCGATGAGGAAGCGAACACGACGGATGAGGATTTCCTGAATGCACTGGAGATCGGTATGCCTCCGACGGGAGGAATCGGCTTTGGAATTGACCGTATGTGCATGCTGATGACGGATTCCGCGGCGATCCGCGATGTGCTGCTCTTTCCGACCATGAAGAGCGTCGGCGGGGCAAATAAGGACGGGAGTAAGACGGCGGTGGCTTCGGCGGCGCGCGCGGCAGAGACTGTGGCTGCTGCAGGGGAGACGGCAGGAAACGGCGCGGTTGCTTCTGCGGACGCAGCAGAAGCGGACTATGCGAGCGTCATTCCGACCCCGCTTATGCCGACGATCGACTATTCCAAAGTGGAAATCGAGCCGTTATTCAAGGATTTTGTGGATTTTGAGACCTTTGCCAAGTCTGATTTCCGGATCGTGAAGGTCAAGGCGTGCGAGGCTGTTCCGAAGTCAAAGAAACTGCTGAAGTTCATTCTGGACGACGGCACGGGAGAGGACCGTGTGATCCTGAGCGGGATTCATGACAGCTACGAGCCGGAGATGCTGGTGGGAAAGACCTGCGTGGCGATCACCAACCTGCCGCCGAGAAAAATGATGGGAATTGATTCCTGCGGCATGCTGATCTCTGCAGTACACGCGGAGGCAGGCGAGGAACGCCTGAATCTGCTGATGGTAGACGACAGAATTTCGGCCGGAGCGAAACTGTACTAAAGTATTCTTCCAGGGCAAGAAATGACCATTGTTCCTGACAACAAAATTTGAAGTTGACAATATTTTGACAACAAATCAGAATTGAATTACGAATTATCACGAAGAGTGGTAAATAGTTGTCATTCGATAAACGCCGGCAATCACGATTGCTTAAGGGCACTTTTTGAAAGAAAAACTTTCAAAGAGTGCCCTTTTCATTGTCATATTGCAAATTCCGACATCATCACTTCATATTTCTCGAAACAATATAAAGTATTGTCTGATCATCATAATTATTATATGACAATGCGCGTAGCTGTTTTTGTCAGTGTTTTGATTGAAGGGGTCGCAAGCGGCAGGAAAGAAAGCGCAAAACACTTTTTTCTTATTTTCTACTTGGAAAGAGGATTCTGAAAGTTTTTATACTTATAATGAGACAAAATGGATCATTTTGATCCGGTATAAGAATGGGAGAAATGTTCCTTTTTTGAGATAATACATGCAGAACAAAAGCAGGCGGATGAATTCACTGCCTGAATCAGTAGAAAGGAGCATGATGATGTCTAACGTAAGATTGATGGATACACCGGAAGATTATAAAAAGCTGGGAGTAAATCCGGATCAGATTGAAATGTGGGAGGAACAGCGGAGAAGCGATGACAGCGAAGGCAGTTGGGAGTGGTGGTATTTTGACGGGATCATGGATGACAAGACCAAAATTGTAATTCAGTTTTTTACCAAGACAAATGAAGCAATCAGGGGGAATGTGGGTGCACCGAATCTGGCGATCAAAATTACGATGCCGGATGGAAAACACTATGAAGAACATCCTCATTTTCCGGTAGAAACTGCTGTATACGGAAAAGGAAAATGCGATGTGCATTTTGGAAATAATAAGTTCGTCGGTGATTTCAATCATTATGAAATTCATGTGGACGAGACAAACGGAATCGGTGCGGATCTGAAGATCCAAAGCCATGCAAAGCCGTATCGTCCGGGGACCGCTTATTTTGAAATCGGAGATAAATATTATACATGGCTCTGTGCCATGCCGAAAGGAACCGCAGACGGGACGATCACTATAAATGGAGAAACTATACCGGTACACGGAGGATGCTACCATGACCATCAATGGGGGACGATGAATCTGCTCCAGATCTGGAATCACTGGCTTTGGTCCAGACAGAGCTTTGATGACTGCTCCATCATGGTATTTGATATGATTTCCCAGAAAAAACTGGGCGGCGAGCGTTTTCCGATCGTATTCATTCAGGATAAAGACGGGAATATTATTTTTGAAAATCATAAAGACGTAAAGTATGACCTGATCGATACTTACAAGGATGAAGAAAGCGGGAAAGTGTATCCCGGATCCTGCAGATACACATTTGAAAAAGATGGCAGGGAAGTTGTGTATTCTATCCGCAAAAGTGAGATACTGGAAAACCGCTCCATGGGAAAAGAAGTTCCTTTTGCTAAGAAACTTGCCATGAAAGCCATGGGGCTAGATCCGAGTTATGTACGTTACGCAGGTGAAGCATCCTTACAGATGAAAGAACATGGGAACTCCATCATCGATGATACAGGGGATCTGATCTATGAATTCATGTATCCGGCAAGTACCGATTTCAGAAAATTGCAGTAACGATCAGGTGGATTTACAATACACCGTCTGATAAATAACGGACAAGTTTGCGTGTCATCTCGGCCGGCGTTTCTTTCGCCCCGGAAGAAAGCCAGCTCATGACCATATGAAAACCAGCGCCCTGTATAAAACAGATCTGGTAAGCGTCAATGGAAGAATCCTCGCTGATCAGAGAATAAGCATATTCATTTAAGGCATCCTGGATGAGTCCTCCAAGTCCGTTTTTCATAATGATCAGAAGATATTCTCTGTTTTTATAACACAATCGAAAAGCATACTCCAATGATCGATACAGAAGATCGGGATTCAGATAAACATCGACGGTTTCTGTGATGATTGGAGTATTTTTCATTTCCAGAAACAGTTCCTGATGCATGGAAGAAAGAAACGCGCGGATGATATCTTCCTTGTAATAAAAATTGCGGTAGTAGGTAGCCCTCGCCACACCTGCCTTCTTTACCAGTTCAGATACGGTTATGGAAGAAAACGGTTTTTCATCCATAAGTATAAAAAAGGCATCGATGATTGCTTTTTTTCCTGCCGGATTAATTTGTTCACCACGAGACATAGGAACGAAAGCCTCCTCTCTTTCCAATGGTATAGCGGACAGAAAATTCATGAAAAATTCAGTGTAGATAATTGCCGACAGATTTATGTTTCGCAGGACAGTTTTTCTTCTGCGCTATCTGTAAAGTGAATCTTTTCCGTTCCTGCCTCAATGGCTGTCTCGTAGTACCGGCACTTGTGCTCAATAAATTTCAGTGTTTCCTGCAATTCTGTGATCTGGGATTTCACTGCTTTCTTACGCTCTAAAAACATTTCATATCGTTCCTGGAGAGAATCGTCGCCCTGACGTACCCAGTCTGAGAATTTCCGGATATCTTTGATAGACATACCGGATTTTTTCAGGCACTCAATGACCCGGAGCATCAGGATGTCATTTTCGGAAAAAATACGGTATCCTGATTCTTTACGCTCCATGTTGGGAAGTAATCCCTGTTTATCATAATAGCGCAGCGTCACCGGCGTGACATGCATCAGTTCAGCAGCCTGTTTAATCGTATATTGCATATGGAGTCCTCCTCAAAAAATCAGAAGATTTAAAAATTCAAATAAAAAGTATTGACCTTCACCTAAAGATTAATGTTACGATAATTCCAGAGAAGATACAAGACCAAAATAAAAACTTCAGGAGAGAGTGCGATGAACGGTTTGTTGCGCTGGCAAAGGCTATGGAGAAAGCGGATGCAGAAGTATCATGGAAGTTCTGTTCTTCTGTGACCGGGCGGAACTGACCGAAGAAGATGTAGTAAATATTTATCAGAAGTCTTATCGCTAAGGGGGTATCGGGATGAAATTGTTTCCCAAATGGGGGCTTTGCCTGTGTGCGGTGTGCCTGACTTTTGGCATCACCGCCTGTTCGGCGGAGAATCCGAATGGATCAGGAGAATTGAAGGCAGACCAGACGGAAGAAACGTTCTCGCAGAAAGAGACAGATACGGAGGAGATAACCATGCAGGAAAATACAGGAACACAATTGACGGACCTTACAGTTATCAGCCGGAATACTGACTATACAGTGTATGAGCTGACCTTTGAGCGGGACGGTATGATGATTTATGGGGAACTTTTCTATCCCGATCAGAAGAGTCCGACCGCTACGGTTATCATCGGCCACGGATTTGGGGAAACTTACCAATCAACGGAGGATGATGCAGAGGCTTTTGCCACTGCGGGAATTGCTGCCTATGTGTTCGATTTTTGCGGGGGCTCTCCCTACAGCTCCAGCGATGGGAGCATGACAGAGATGTCCGTGTTAACAGAACGGGATGATATGGAGGCAGTGCTGGATGGACTGTGTTCCTGCACCTTTGTGGATGCGGAAAACATCTTCCTTATGGGAGAGAGCCAGGGCGGTTTTGTGGCTGCCCTGCTGGCAGCAAAGCGGCCGGAGGATGTGCGCGGACTGGTGCTGTTTTATCCTGCGCTTGTCATCCCGGACAACGCAAGAGCACAGTTTGACAGCGCCGATGATGTGCCGGAAACCAGCCGGGTATTCGGCATGACGGTAGGACGCAATTACTATACGGATATTCTTGCCATGGATCCGTTTGCGGAAATATCCGTCTACACCGGTGATGTGCTGATTGTCCACGGAGACCAGGACAGCATTGTGCCCATTTCTTATTCCAGTCAGGCAGCGGAGGCCTATCCATCCGCGGAGCTCGTCACGATCTCAGGCGGTGGGCACGGCTTCTACGGGACACAACTGGAAATGGCCTGCGCTGACGCTGTGGATTTTGTGGTGCGGCATGAATTGAGTGAACAGAGTGTATTTTCTGTCAGCGAAGTGCCGGAAGCAAACATTATTGGTTCTTCTGCCTGCCGTCTTTCTTGTTGCGCAGGACTGGCATCCGTGGCTGTTTTGACAGTAGCCCAGTTTCAGAGGGACTAAAAATCAGTTTTGATTTACTGGGGCGGTTGTTGCAGACCTATCCCTTTTTTGATACGATCAAATCAAAAAAGAACGGGAGAGTACAATGGAGATCAAGGTGCTCCGTTATTTCCTCACAATAGCGAGAGAAGAAAATATTTCAAGAGCCTCCGAAGTGCTGCATATTACGCAGCCGGCATTAAGCCGCCATATGGCACAGCTGGAGCAGGAGGTTGGAGAACAGCTTTTTATCAGAGGGCGGCATCTGACGCTTACAGAGACAGGCATGCTCCTTCGGCGAAGAGCGGAAGAAATTGTAGATATGATGGATAAGATGGAGCGGGAGCTGAATGAAAAAACGGAAATAGCCGGTGAAATCTCCATCGGAAGCGGCGCATTAAAGGCGTCGCGCATTTTGTCGGAAGCGATGCTGCGGTTTCATGAAATATATCCCAGTGTAAAGTATGAGCTGTATTCAAATAATGCAGAGCATATCCGGGAAAAGCTGGATCAGGGGCTTTTAGATTTTGGACTTTTGTTGGAACCGATTGATGTGGATCGATATGATTATGTCAGAATCCATGAGAAGGAGCGCTGGGGACTGTTTATGCGCAACAGTCATCCACTGGCCCAAAAGAAATCAATTACCAAGGAAGATTTAGGAGGAGTTCGCCTGGTAACACCGCAGAGATTGTCCATGCAAAAGGAGCTTACGAAGTGGCTGGAGTATGATTTTTCAGCCTTACAAACACTCGTGTCCTGTAATGTAATCACAAATGGTACGCTTTTGATTGATGACGGAACGGTGTGCTTTCTCACGATTGAAGGTTCGATAGACCTGATGGAGGGAAAGGAGTTTGTTTTTCGCCCGCTGGAGCCGGAATTATCCATGA